>NZ_JASCOS010000047.1:0-25765 GCF_029959705.1 Stenotrophomonas sp. PS02297
GCGATGGCGCAGCGGCGGGCGTTCCTGGGCGGGGCGCTGTGGCGGGCGCGGCGGGCGCGGCGCGCGCCGCGCTGAACGGGCGCGGCGCGCACTCCCTGCGGCGACGTGCGCAGGGCCGTCACTGCTTGTAGATCACCCCGTCCTTCATCACGAAGCGCACGTCCATCACCGCGTTGATGTCCTCCAGCGGATTGGCGGCCAAGGCGATCACGTCGGCGCGCTTGCCCGCTTCCAGTACGCCCTGGTCGTCCACGCCAAGCACCTGGGCGGCGTGCACGGTGGCGGCCTGCAGCGCGTACGCGGCGGGGATGCCGGCTTCGACCATGTAGATGAACTCGCGTGCGTTGTCGCCATGCGGGCCTACGCCCTGGTCGGTACCGAAGGCGATTTTTACCCCGTTGCGGTAGGCCTTCGCCGCGGTCTGGCTGATCAGTGCACCGATGCGCGCGGCCTTGGGCCGCACCACCTCGGGGAAATAGCCATCGATCGCCGCCTTGTCGGTGACGAAGCGCCCGGCGTAGAAGGTGGGCACGTACCAGGTGCCGTGCTGCTTCATCAGCCGCATGACCTCGTCGTCCATGTAGGTGCCGTGCTCGATGCTGGTGACTCCGCCCAGCACCGCGCGCTTCATGCCCTCGGTGCCATGGGCGTGGGCGGCCACGCGGAAGCCGTAGTCGTGCGCGGTATCGACGATGGCCTTGATCTCGTCCACGGTGAACTGCGGCGCGTCGCCGGAGCGCGCATAGCTGAGCACGCCGCCGGTGGCGGTGATCTTGATGACGTCGCTGCCTTCCTTGTAGCGCTGGCGTACCGCCTGGCGCGCATCGTCCACCGAATTGACCACGCCCTCGGTGGGGCCGGGCGGGCCGATCAGGTGCGAGAGCTGGTCGTTCCAGCCGTTGGTCGGGTCGGCGTGGCCGCCGGTGGTGGCGATGGACTTGCCTGCGGCGAAGATGCGCGGCCCCTTCAGCAGCCCCTGGCTGATCGCGTCGCGCAGGTGCGGGCTGACCTCGCCGCCGAGGTCGCGCACGCTGGTGAAGCCGGCCATCAGCGTCTTCTCGGCGTAGCCGACCGCGCGGAAGGCATAGTCGACCGGGTCCAGGCGGAAGCCTTCGGAGTAGCTCTGCGGGCTGGACTGGCTGCCCAGGTGCACGTGCAGGTCGGTCCAGCCGGGCAGGCAGACCTTGTCGCGCAGGTCGACGGAACGCACGCCGCCGCCATCGGCATCGGCACCACTGAGCACCTGCTGGATGCGGCCGTCGGCAACCACCAGCGTATGCGGCCCCTTGAGCTGGCCGCTGCGCGCGTCGAACAGGCGGCCGCAGTGCACGGCGACGGGTTCGGCACAGGCCGGCGCGCAGGCCAGCAGCAGGAGAACGGCGAGGTGGCGGCGGATCGGCATCGGCATCATTCCCCAGGGATGGAGAGGGCAGCATAGCGGCGCGGCGCAGGAAACCGGTGCGGCATCCGCGAGTGTCGCCAGCCATACCGGATGGAGCTGCGCAAGCGGTTGATATTGAAGGAAACAGCTTTTCCCGGGAGGTGTCGGGGCGGGCCGGATTGGAGCACTCTGGTGCACTGCGGTACGCTGTCCCGCTTTGCCGCCGTCCCAACGCGTTCATGTCCAGCGTCGAAACCAACATCTACGATCCCCAGCAGGTCGAAACCGCTGCCCAGAAGTACTGGGAAACTACCCGCGCCTTCGAGGTCGACGAAACCTCGGACAAGCCCAAGTACTACTGCCTGTCGATGCTGCCGTATCCGTCCGGCGCGCTGCACATGGGCCACGTGCGCAACTACACCATCGGCGACGTCATCAGCCGCTACAAGCGCATGACCGGCCACAACGTGCTGCAGCCGATGGGCTGGGACGCCTTCGGCCTGCCGGCCGAGAACGCCGCGATCAAGAACAAGACCGCGCCGGCCAAGTGGACCTACGCCAACATCGAGCACATGCGTGGCCAGTTCAAGGCGATGGGTTATGCGATCGACTGGTCGCGCGAGTTCGCCACCTGCACGCCGGACTACTACGTCCACGAGCAGCGCATGTTCACCCGGCTGATGCGCAAGGGCCTGGCCTACCGCCGCAACTCGGTGGTGAACTGGGACCCGGTCGACAACACCGTGCTGGCCAACGAGCAGGTCATTGATGGCCGTGGCTGGCGTTCGGGCGCGTTGGTCGAAAAGCGCGAGATCCCGCAGTGGTTCCTGCGCATCACCGACTACGCCCAGGAACTGCTGGACGGCCTGGACGAACTGCCGGGCTGGCCGGATTCGGTCAAGACCATGCAGCGCAACTGGATCGGCCGCTCCGAAGGCCTGGAAATCCAGTTCGACGTGCGTGACGTGGACGGCGCCGCGCTGGACCCGCTGCGCGTGTTCACCACCCGCCCGGACACGGTGATGGGCGTGAGCTTTGTCTCCATTGCCGGCGAACACCCGCTGGCGGTGCACGCGGCGAAGAGCAACCCGGCGCTGGCGGCGATGCTGGCCGAGCTGAAGCAGGGCGGCGTCTCCGAGGCCGAACTGGAAACCCAGGAAAAGCGCGGCATGGACACCGGCCTGAAGGCCATCCATCCGGTCAGCGGCGAGCAGGTGCCGATCTGGGTCGCCAACTTCGTGCTGATGGGCTACGGCACCGGTGCGGTGATGGCGGTGCCGGGCCATGACCAACGCGATTTCGAGTTCGCCAGCAAGTATGGCCTGCCGAAGAAGCAGGTCATCGCGCTGAAGCACCCGAAGAACGACGACGAACGCAGTTACGACCCGGACCGCTGGCAGGACTGGTACGGCGACAAGTCCCGCGAAACCGAACTGGTCAATTCGGCCGAGTTCGACGGGCTGGATTTCCAGGGCGCCTTCGAGGCGCTGGCCGAGCGCTTCGAGCGCAAGGCCCAGGGCCAGCGCCGGGTCAACTACCGCCTGCGCGACTGGGGCGTCAGCCGCCAGCGCTACTGGGGCTGCCCGATCCCGGTGATCTACTGCGACAAGTGCGGCGCGGTGCCGGTGCCGGAAGACCAGCTGCCGGTGATCCTGCCCGAGGACGTGACGCTCAACGGCACCGGTTCGCCGCTCAAGGCCGACCTGGAATGGCGCAAGACCACCTGCCCGGACTGCGGCGGCGCGGCCGAGCGCGAGACCGACACCTTCGACACCTTCATGGAGTCGAGCTGGTACTACGCCCGCTACACCTCGCCGGGCGCGCGCGAGGCCGTGGACAAGCGCGGCAACTACTGGCTGCCGGTGGACCAGTACATCGGCGGCATCGAGCACGCGATCCTGCACCTGATGTACTTCCGCTTCTTCCACAAACTGCTGCGCGATGCGCGCATGGTGGAAAGCAACGAGCCGGCGCAGAACCTGCTGTGCCAGGGCATGGTCATCGCCGAGACCTTCTACCGCCAGAACAGCGACGGCTCCAAGGACTGGTTCAACCCGGCCGACGTGGACGTGGTGCGCGACGAGCGCGGCCGCATCACCGGCGCCACCCTGCGCACGGACGGCCAGCCGGTAGTGATCGGCGGCACCGAGAAGATGTCCAAGTCCAAGAACAACGGCGTGGACCCGCAGGCGATGGTGGCCAAGTACGGCGCCGACACCGTGCGCCTGTTCTCGATGTTCGCCGCGCCGCCGGAACAGTCGCTGGAGTGGAACGAGGCCGGCGTGGACGGCATGGCGCGCTTCCTGCGCCGCTTGTGGGCCATGGTGCACAAGCATGCCGCCGACGGCAGCGCCCCGGCGCTGGATGTCGCCGCGCTGGACGCCGGGCAGAAGGCCATCCGCCGCAAGACCCACGAGACCATCGGCAAGGTCGGCGACGACTACGGCCGCCGCCACGCCTTCAACACCGCCATCGCCGCGGTGATGGAGCTGCTCAACGTGCTGGGCAAGTTCGACGACGCCAGCGCGCAGGGCAGGGCCGTGCGCCAGGAAGCGCTGCAGGCCGCGGTGCTGCTGCTCAACCCGATCACCCCGCATGCCTGCCATGCGATGTGGCAGGAGCTCGGCCACGGCGAGACGCTGCTGGAAGACCAGCCGTTCCCGCAGGTCGATGCCGGCGCGCTGGTCAAGGACGCGCTGACCCTGGCGGTGCAGATCAACGGCAAGCTGCGCGGCACCATCGACGTCGCCGCCGACGCCAGCCGCGAGCTGATCGAGGCCGCCGCCAAGGAGGAGCCCAACGCGGCCAAGTTCCTGGAAGGCCTCACCGTGCGCAAGGTCATCATCGTCCCGGGCAAGATCGTCAATATCGTGGCGGGTTGATCCGCCTGCGGCGCGCTTGGGTGGTTCGCCATCCGGGCGCGCGGCGGCGCGTTGGGCATCCGATGCGGCTCGGGGTCTATTGCGGCGCCCCTCCATCCGCGCTGCGCGCGGATCGCCCCCCAACTTGGGGGCATGGAAGTGGCAACCAGCTTCCGCAAATGCTTTCCGGGCCGCATGAGCGCATGCTCCGGCTCTGTCTTGCTTGTCTTACGCATGGTGTCCGCTCCAGAACAGCTGGGACGGCGATGTGGTTTCATCCCCGCTCACACCCGATGGGCGATGATGCGGGCCGTTTTCTGTTGCCGCTCCCGGCCGGCTCCGCCAGACTGTGTCCATGACCCGATACCTGACCGCCCTCGTCCTTGCCGTGAGCCTGACCGGTTGCGGTTTCCACCTGCGCAACAAGCTCACCCTGCCGGACGATACGCCGGCGGTGAAGGTCGAATCGACGGTGCGCTACAGCGAGCTGGTCAAGCTGCTGGGACGCGGGTTGCACGCCTCCGGCGCGGTCGTCGTCGGCGAGGATGAGCCCGGCAAGGATGCGGCCCGGCTGCAGATCCGCTCCGAGCGCTGGGGCGACCTGCCCATCGCCATCGACGCGCAGGGCCGCACGCAGGAGTACAGCCTGCGTTACGCGGTCATCTTCGCCTTTCATCGTCCCGATGGCAGCGTGCTGGTGCCGGAGCAGGTGATCGAGCTGTCGCGCGACTACGTGTCCGAGCCGACCGACGCCACCGGCACCACCACCGAGCGCGAGATCCTCGCCGATGAGCTGCGCCGCGAAATGTCCGCCTCGATCCTGCGGCGCATCGACAGCGTGGTCCGCGCGCAGATGGAGAAGGAGCGCGCTGCGGCTCCGGCGGCCGGCAAGGGCGACTGACCCATGCCGACCCTGGCTGTCCCGGCGCACGGGCGCTGAATCGATGGAGCTTCGTCCCGAACAGCTCGCCAGCCAGGCCGGCGCGCAGCCGTTGGCCCCGGCCTACCTGATCGCCGGCCCGGAACTGCTGCGCGTGCTGGAAGCGGCCGATGCGGTACGCGCCAGGGCGCGCGCCGAAGGCATCGGCGAGCGCGAGGTGTTCGACGCCGATGGGCGCGATTTTGATTGGGGCCAGCTGGCGTCCAGCTTCAATGCACCGAGCCTGTTCAGCACGCGCCGGCTGGTCGAGCTGCGCCTGCCCAGCGGCAAGCCGGGCAAGGAAGGCGCGGAGGTCATCAGCCAATTCTGCGCGCAGCCGCCGGACGACGTGGTGCTGCTGATCACCGCTGGCGAGTGGAGCAAATCGCACCACGGCAAATGGGCCGACGCGGTGGCGCGCATCGGCGTGCTGTCGGTGGCCTGGGCGATCAAGCCGCACGAACTGGGCGACTGGATCGAACGCCGCCTGCGGGCCAGGGGGCTGCGCGCCGAGCCGGCCGCGGTGCAGCGCCTGAGCGAGCGGGTGGAAGGCAACCTGCTGGCCGCCGCGCAGGAAATCGACAAGCTCGCGCTGCTGGCCGAGGGCCAGACCCTGGACGTGGCGAAGATGGAGGCGCTGGTCGCCGACGCCGCGCGCTACGACGTGTTCCGGCTGGTCGAGGCGGCCTTCTCCGGGCAGCCGCCTGCGGTCATCCGCATGCTTGCCGGGCTGCGCGCCGAGGGCGAGGCGGTGGCCGCGCTGACGCCGATCCTGATCCGCGAACTGCTGATCACCGCCGGACTGGCGCGGGTGCAGGCCAGCGGCGGCAACCTCGCCGGCGAGATGAAGGCGCGCGGCATCTGGGAGTCGCGGCAGGCGCCGTTCAAGCGCGCGCTGCAACGGCATCCCGCGCCGCAGCGCTGGGAGCGCCTGGTGGCCGAGGCCGGGCAGGTCGACCGCATGGCCAAGGGCCGTGCCGAGGGCGATCCGTGGCTGGCGCTGGAACGCCTGCTGCTGGCCGTGGCCGAAGCGCAGGCGGTGCGCCTGCTGGCCCGCGGGACGCGATGACCGTGGCGTCCATTCCGGAGCCGGGCGCAAGTCGGCCGGATACCGGCCTGCTGCTGATCTACGGCGGCACCTTCGACCCGGTCCACAATGGTCACCTGGCCATCGCCCGCCGCGCGCGCGATGAACTGCACGCGCCGGTGCGGCTGATGCCGGCCGCCGACCCGCCGCATCGCCCGCCGCCGGGCGCCGATGCGCGGCAGCGCACGCATATGCTGGAACTGGCGACCGCCGGCGAACCGGGCCTGCAGGTCGATCGCCGCGAGCTGCGGCGCGCCGCGCGCCAGCCGGGCGTGCCTTCGTGGACCGTGGACACGCTGCGCGAAATCCGTGCCGAGATCGGCACTACAGCCCCGGTGGCTCTGTTGATGGGGGCCGACAGCCTGTTGGGCCTGCCGACCTGGCATGCGTGGGAACACCTGCTCGACCTTGCGCACCTCGTGATTGCCGACCGCCCCGGCAATGCGCTGGACGGGCAATTGCCGGAAGTGCTTGCTGCCCGGCTGCGCGATGCCTGGGCGGTCGATGCCGCGTGCCTGCGCGAGCGGCCGGCCGGATGGGTCTGGCGCCTGCACCAGCCGCTGCAGGCCGAATCGGCCACTGCCGTACGCGGCCTGATCGCGGCCGGCGGCGACTGGCGTGGCCTCGTGCCTGGGGCCGTGGCCGCTTACATCGCTGCCCACGGCCTGTACGGCTGCGCTACGGCGTGAATGCCGGGCGCGGCCGGGTTCTCTATAATCGTCCCTTCATTCATCGAGTTCCGCAGCTTTGACCACCGAAGCCCAAGTCATCAAGACCCAGTTGCCCAATCCGCCGCCGTCCGTTCCGGCCCTGCTGGCCTCCGTCCATGCCGGACTGGAAGAACTCAAGGCCAGGGATGTCGTGGAGATCGACGTCCGCGGCAGATCCAGCGTCGCGGATTTCATGGTCATTGCTTCGGGTACCTCGACCCGCCACGTCAAATCCATCGGCGACGAAGTGGTGCGTTTCGCCAAGAACCTGGGCGTGATGCCGCTGGGCGTGGAAGGCGAGCGCGAGGCCGAGTGGGTGCTGGTGGACCTGGGCGACGTGATCGTCCACGTGATGCTGCCGCGCGTGCGCGAGTTCTACGCGCTCGAGCGCCTGTGGACGGTGGGCGACCAGCCGCCCTCGTCCGCGGAGGGAGAAGAGCAGGAAGCCGGCTGATCCGCCAGGCCAATGCCTCGCGACGGCGCCGCAGGGCGCCGTCTTCGTTTTCGACGCCGTGCCGGGAGCCGCGCCATGAAAGCCAGACTGATCGCCACCGGGGAACGCGCACCGTCATGGGTGGCGCAGGGTTTTGCCGAGTACCAGAAGCGCCTGTCGCATTGGCTGCCGCTGGAACTGGTGGAGATCGAACCCGGCCTGCGCGGCAAGGGCCGCGACCCGAAGCGCGCCATCGAGGACGAGGGCAGGCGCGTGCTGGCGGCATTGCCGAAGAATCCGTACGTGGTGGCGCTGGACGTGCCCGGCCGCCAGCTCAGCTCCGAACAGCTCGCGCAGCGCCTTGAATACTGGCGCGCGCAGGGCCGCGACCTCGCGTTCCTGATCGGTGGCCCGGAAGGGCATTCGCCGGAAGTGTCGGCGATCGCCGACGAGAAATGGTCGATCGGACCGCTGACCCTGCCGCACATGCTGGTGCGGCTGGTGGTGGCCGAACAGCTGTACCGCGCGGCGGCGATGCTGGCCAACCACCCCTACCATCGCGCGTGACAAGCGTATAGAATGCGCGTCCCCGCCCGAATAGCTCAGCCGGTTAGAGCACTTGACTGTTAATCAGGGGGTCGTTGGTTCGAGTCCAACTTCGGGCGCCAGATTCGAAAGGCCTGCATCGCAAGATGCAGGCCTTTTTCGTTGCGGCGGGCCCCGCGCAAACCCGGGCCCCGGGCGTTGCCGGGGCCTGGACCGTCGGAGGCTGCGGCGGGATTACTTGAAGGTGTACTTCGCCCCGACGGTGAAATAGCGGCCGATGGCGCCGCTGTAGTGCAGCGGGTTGTAGTTGACCGCGCCATAGGTGACCGGGTCGAGCGGGGCGATCCGGTCGAATACGTTCTGCACCGAGGCGCTCAGCTCGAAGGCATCGTTGACCGCCCAGCGACCGGAGAGGTCGAAGGTGGTGAAGGAGGAAATCTTCTTGACCGGCGTGCCGTCCTCGTACTTGGCGAGATAGGCGCCGCCCTGTTCGCCGACGTTGTCCATCTTGCCGATGAAGTTGGCGAGGCCGCTGATCGACCACGCCTGGTAGTTCCAGGTGGCGCCGAAGTTGACCTTGTCCTTGGGCGTGCCGATGCAGTTGGTCACATCGCAGTTGCCGTGGGTGCCGGCGTACTTGCTGACCTGGCCGTCCTCGGTGAGGTCGAACTTGCTGATGTGGCTCCATTGCAGGTCCAGCCGCAGATCGCCGGCGTTGCCCAGCGGAATATCCTGGCGGATGTCGGTATCGATGCCCTGGACCTTGGTGGAACTTGCATTCACATAGGCCGTGTTGACCGCCAGGATCGAGCCGGTACCCGGTACGCCGTTGAGCAGGTTGGAATCGCGCAGCACGTCGCCGGCGGCGATGGCCGAGTCGGTGCTGCTGGGCGTGATCTCGTTGGTGCGCTTGATCTGCCAGGCATCCACGGTGACCGAGGTGGTACGGGTGGGCTGCAGCACGATGCCGAGCGAATAGCTCTTGGACTCCTCGGGTTTCAGCGCTGGGTTGGGCTTGGTGATGATGGCGATCTGGCGCGCATTGCAGTCGTCGGCGGTGCCGCCCGGCGCCGGATGCTGGCCGTCGGGGCAGCGCACCGGGTCCAGCGCGGAGGAGAAGGCCGCCAGTCCGCCGTTGCCGTTCTCGGCGGGGTTCGGCGCGCGGAAGCCTTCGGCGTAGGTGCCGCGCAGGGCGAACCACTGCACCGGCGTCCATTTGAAACCGACTTTCGGTTTCAGCGCGTCATCACCGCCCTCGTACTTGTCGTAGCGCACGGCGGCGTTGAGTTCCAGCGATTTCAGTACCGGCGCGGACAATTCGGCATAGCCGGCATAGACGGTCTGGGTGCCGTCGTAGGCCGAGTAGCCCAGGCCGATGATGTCGCCCTGGTCGGTGTAGGTCTGCGGGGTCAGCGAATTGCTGGTCTTGCGCCATTCTGTGCCCAGGGCCAGCCCCAGCGGACCGCCCGGCAGGTCGAGCAGGGAGCGCGACACCTTGATGTCGAACATGTCCAGCTTGCTCTTGGCGCGGGCGTCGATGGTCGGCGAAATATAGGCGTAAAGGCTCTGCGGGTTGGCTTCCGCGCCCTGGCCGATGTTCCAGACGCCGCCGGCGCAGTTCGGGTCACCCAGGGCGCAGAGCACCGCGCTGTAGCGCAGGAACCCGGTGCGGGTGCTGGTCAGGTCGGTACTGGAGTGCAGGTAGGCGGTGTCGTAATCCCAATCGCCCCAGCTGCCCTTGATGCCGACCAGGAAGCGCATGAACTCGTTGTTGGTTTCGGTCACGCGCGGGCCGACGTCGAATGCGCTGTAGCGCACGCGTACCGGCACGCCGTAAGGATTGTCCGGATGGGTTGGGCCGAGCACGGTGGCGCCATCGCCGCTGCTGGCGTTGACCGGGCCCCCGGGGTAGCCCCAGCCGCCGGAGACGCCCGAGGGCGTGTTGCGGAATGTGGTGTCCTTCTTCGAATAACCGATCTCGGTGTAGACCTCGCCGTTGTCGCCGAAGGCGAAGGAGGCGCGGCCGAAGACATTGACGTATTTCTCTTCCGGCACCAGGTCGCGGAACTTGCCCGCGTCCCAGAGGCAGCCGCCGTTGGGGTCCTGCGGGGTTATGTTGGAGAACTGGCTGCAACCGGGCAGGGACACCAGTTGCCCCGTGGCCGGATCGAACAGGCTGCCGGTCGGCGAACTGCCGCCGCCGTTGAGATTGGCGCCGGTGATCGCGCCGCCCAGGAACTGGCTGTTGCCGATGGTGAAACCCCAGGGGCGCAGGTCGCCGGTACCTATCCACTTGCGGTTGAGGCGGTCGCTGACGCGGACCGCATCGCTCTTGCCCACGTCCAGGCTGAAGAACGCATTCCAGCCGTTGTCGGCAAGGCTGCCGGTGCCGGCGGTGAGGGTAGCCTTGCGCTGGCTGCCATCGCTGTCGCCGGACAGGCCGTAGGAACCGCGCAGGATCGCGCCGGTGAAGTCCGAGCGCAGGATGATGTTGACCACGCCGGCGATGGCGTCCGAGCCATAGATGGCCGAGGCGCCATCCTTCAGCACGTCGATGCGTTCGACCGCATCCAGCGGGATGGTGCTCAGGTCGGTGAACACCTTCTGGCCGTCGTCGGCCAGGCCATAGGTGGCCATGCGGCGGCCGTTCAACAGGATCAGGGTGGAGCCGGCACCGAGGCCGCGCAGCGAGATGCCGGCGCCGCCGCCGGCGAAGCCGTTGCCGAAGGTCTTGGGAATGGAGCCGGAGCCGTCGGCGGTCAGGGTCTGCAGGTACTCGGCGACATTGTTCTTGCCGGTGCGGTCGATTTCCTGGCGGGTGATGACCTGGACCGGTGAGGGTGTCTCGGTATTGGTGCGTGGAATATTGGAGCCGGTGACGGTGATGCGGTCCAGGGTGGTCGTCTTTTCCTGCTGTTCCTGCGCCATGGCCGCCGGGACGGCGACCACAAGCGCGGCGGGAAACAGCAGCAGGCGGGCCAGGCTGGTGGAGATGGAATCGCAGAGGCGATTCTGGCGGCAGCGCGGCTGCCTATGGGTCGGATGTTTCACAGTCTTCTCTCCAGGGAACCTGCGGCAAGAGACCGCCGGAAAGGCGGCCGGGGGACATCGACGGCCGCGAATCTAGGTTTTTCCCGGGTGAGATGACGGTGAAAAATCGATTAATAGGCGCGCTTCCGGAGACGGCCCGCAAGGAAGCGTTCAGCTGCGCTTTCCTGCGGGCCGGAAGGGCCTCAATTCAGCTTGAAATCGACCGGTACCAGGCCGTAGGCCTGCACGGGGCGGCCGTTGTCGGTGGCCGGCTGGAACTTCCACTGCCGCAGTACCTGGGTGCGTGCGGCGGTGTCGAGGCTGCGGTTGCCGCTGCTGCGCTCCACGCTCACTTCCAGCGGCGAGCCGTCAACGCCGACCAGTACGCGCAGGGTGACCGTGCCTTGCGCGCCGACGCGCAGGGCGTCGCGCGGATAAGCGGGCGCGGGGGCATGCAGGTAACGCAGCTGCACGCCTGCCAGCGGTGCTGGCGGCGCGATCGAATCGGCGACCGGGCCGATGGTGTCGGTGGGCGTGCCGGTAGCGGCCGATTGCGGAATGACCGCCTCGGTGGCGAAGACCGGCATCGGCGCAGTGTCGACCGGCGCGGGCAGCGCAGGCCGCGCCGGTGGCGGCGTCTGCGTGACGACCGGAACCGGTAGCGGCGGTGGGGGCGTCGGCACCACGGGCACGATTTCCGGCAACTGCCAGCGCGGTTCCTGGCGGACGGCGTCGCTGCGGATGGGGACCTGCGACAGCGGAATCAGCAGCAGTCCTGCCGCCAGCGCGTGCAGGGCGATGGCCGTGCTGTAGGCGAGGATGCGGGAGGTGTCGAAACGGATCGGGGAAATGCCGGAATGCGTGCGGACCATGTGCCACCTCCATGCGAGGGCGTGTGATGGAGAACAACGCTCGGTGACGCGGGACGGGGTTGCAGCGGCAAGGCCGGTTCCGGTCCGCGTGGAGCCAGTGCGCCTGCAAACCGGCGATCCGGCAAGCGGGGATGGAATTTCCGCTCAGCTGGCAGACAGGAAAACGGCGCCCGCAGGCGCCGTTTCCATGGACAGGATGTACCGCGGGATCAACGGCCCAGTTCGAACACCACGTCCAGGCTGACCGACAGCGTGGTCTCGCCCGGCGCCACCGCGGTGTCCATTTCGGCCTTGGCCGAACGCGCCATCGCCATCATCGGCATGGGCGGGCGGAAGCCGCCGCTGCTGCCTTCGGAAATGCTGACGATGCGGCGCACGCGCAGGCCCAGCGACTTGGCGTAGGTCTCGGCGCGGGCCTGGGCCTTCTTCAGCGCGGCCAAGCGGGCTTCGTCGTAGACCGGCTCGGGCTGGTCGATCTCGAAGCTCGGGCCGTTGATCTGGTTGGCGCCCTGCGCGGCCAGGCTGTCGAGCACCTTGCCGAGCTTGGCGATGTCGCGCACCTTCAGGCTGACGGTGTTGCTGGCCTGGTAGCCGGTGATCTTCGGCGCCTCGTTGTCGGCGTAGCGATACTGCGGGCTCAGGTTGATGCCGCTGGTCTGGATGTCGCGCTCGGCGATGCCGGCGGCCTTGATCGCGGCCATCACCTTGTCCATCTGCACGGCGTTCTCGCGCATGGCCGTATTGCCATCGGCGGCCTGGGTGACCACGCCGGCCGACAGCATGGCCACATCCGGCACGCGCCGCGCCTCGGCCTGGGCGGAGATGTTGAGCAGGGTGGCATCGCTGGCCACGACGGCCGGGGTGTTCTGGGCGTGGGCGGTCATCGGGGCTCCCGAAGCGAAGGACAGGGCGAGCAGCAGCGGGGCGAGGGCGGAATGGCGCATGTGGATCCTCCTTGGATGGGTGCGAGGGTGGTGCGGTGGCGATGAACGGGTAGTGAGACCAGACGGGGTCGCGGCGCGGGGGGCGGCTTTGCCGCTCGTTCAGCCTGGGCCGGAACGAAGCGAAGCGTAGGCGGGAACGGCCATGCGTGGCGAGCGGCGCAGGCGGGCCGGTCGGCAGGCGCGGCCGCAACGTGCGCAGGTTATGCTTCGCCGATGCTCTATCTCGCTTCCCGCTCTCCCCGCCGCAACGAACTGCTCGCCCGCCTGGACATCCCGTTCCGCGCGCTGGACCTGGACGTACCGGAAATCCGCGGCGCCGACGAACCGCCGGCGGCCTATGTGCGCCGCGTCGCGCTGGACAAGGCGCGCGCCGGCCTGGCGCTGGTCGCCGACGATCCGCTGGCGGTGGTGCTCGGTTCGGATACCGAAGTGGTCCTGGGCGACCGGGTCTACGGCAAGCCCGTCGATGCCGGGGACGCCGCGGCCATGCTGCGCTCGCTGGCCGGGCGCAGCCACCAGGTCGTCACCGCGGTGGCGCTGGTGGCGCAGGGGCGCGAGGAACTGATCGTCGTCGAATCGGAGGTGACGTTCGCGGCGATGGCCGAGGACGAGATCGCCGCCTATGTCGCCAGCGGCGAACCGATGGGCAAGGCCGGCGCGTACGCCATACAGGGCGGCGCCGAACGCTGGATCAGCCGGCTCGCCGGCAGCTATTCGGGCGTGATGGGGCTGCCGTTGCAGCAGACCGCCGCGCTGCTGCGCGGTTTCGGCGCAGGGAAGGATTGAACGGATGTCCGAAGAAATACTGGTGAACGTCACCCCGCGCGAAACCCGCGTGGCGGTGATCGAGAACGGCATGCTGCAGGAACTGCACATCGAGCGCGGCTGGCGCCGCGGCGTGGTCGGCAACATCTACAAGGGCCGGGTGCAGCGGGTGATGCCAGGCATGCAGGCCGCCTTCGTCGAGGTCGGGCTGGAGCGCGCCGCGTTCCTGCACGCCAACGACGTGGTGCGGCCGGCGCCGGTGGCCGCCGATACCGAGGAGACCGCGCCGAGCCTGCCGCTGCCGTCGTCGGTGCCGATCGTGGAGCTGCTGCGCGACGGCCAGGACGTGGTGGTGCAGGTGGTCAAGGACCCGATCGGCAGCAAGGGCGCGCGCCTGACCACCCAGGTCAGCATCCCCTCGCGCTATCTGGTGCTGCTGCCGCAGTCGAAGATGGTCGGTGTCTCGGCGCGGATCGAGGACGAGGCCGAGCGCGCCCGGCTCAAAACCCTGGTGACGGAGATCTCCGCCCAGCACGGGGGCTACGGCTACATCGTGCGCACCAATGCCGAAGGCCAGCCGGCCGAGGCGCTGGCCGAGGACATCTCCTACCTGTCGCGGGTGTGGAACGTGGTCGAGCGCCGCGGCCGCGAGGCGCCGCCGCGCAGCATCATCTACGAGGACCTGAGCCTGCCGCTGCGCTCGGTGCGCGACCTGATCCGCAAGGACGTGGAAAAAGTGAAGGTCGACTCGAAGGAGACCTTCGCCCAGCTGCAGGCCTTCGTCGCCAAGTACATGCCGGTGCTGGGCGAGAAGCTGGAGCTGTACACCGGCGACCGCCCGATCTTCGACCTGTACGGCGTGGAGGACGAGATCGGCCGCGCGCTGGACAAGCAGGTGCCGCTCAAGTCCGGCGGCTACCTGGTCATCGACCAGACCGAGGCGATGACCACCATCGACGTCAACACCGGTTCCTTCCTCGGCCAGCGCAATCTGGAAGAGACCGTGTTCCGCACCAACCTGGAGGCGGCGCAGGCGGTGGCGCGGCAGCTGCGGCTGCGCAACCTCGGCGGCATCATCATCATCGACTTCATCGACATGGTCGATCCCGAGCACCGCCGCCAGGTGCTGCGCACGCTGGAGAAATCGCTGGCGCGCGACCACGCCAAGACCACGGTCTACGACTTCTCGCCGCTGGGCCTGGTGGAAATGACCCGCAAGCGCACGGTCGAGAGCCTGGAGCGGCAGCTGTCCGAACCCTGCCCGGAGTGCAGCGGGCGCGGCAGCATCAAGACCACCGAGACCGTCACCTACGAGATCTTCCGCGAGATCACCCGCGCGGTGCGCCAGTTCGACGCCGCGCGGCTGCTGGTGATCGCTTCGAGCAAGGTGGTGGCGCGCATCACCGACGAGGAGTCGGCGGCGGTGGCCGAGCTGGAGGAGTTCCTCGGCAAGAGCATCCGCTTCCAGGCCGACGACCAGTACCTGCAGGAGCAGTTCGACGTGGTCCTGCTGTAGCGGGGCACCGGGAGCCGCTGCCCGGCAGCGGCGGGCAGGGACGGCGGGAAGGCCGTTGCATTGCGATTCCGGCTGCGACAGGCATTCTTTCCCACTTACCTCCCGTTCTCCGCCCTTCCGGTCCCGTTCCTGATGCCCGTGCTGTCGCGCTACCGCTTCCGCCACCTGCGCCGCCATGCGATCTACGCGCTGGCCGTGGTGCTGGTGGTCGTGGCCGTGCTGGTGGGCAGCCTCAGCCAGCTGCTGCCGCTGGTCGAACGGCATCCGCAGAAAGTGGCCGCCTGGCTGAGCGCGCGCGCCGGCCAGCCGGTGGCGTTCGATCGCCTGGATACCGCCTGGACCCGGCGCGGCCCGTTGCTGCGGCTCGATGGCCTGCGCATCGGCCAGGGCGAAGGCGTGCGCATCGGCCAGGCCGAAGTGCTGGTATCGCTGTATTCCGGCCTGCTGCCGGGCGCGCCGCTGACCGAGCTGCGCCTGCGCGGGCTGGCGCTCACCCTGCAGCGGGCCGGTGACGGCCGCTGGTCGGTGCGCGGCCTGCCCAGTGCCGGCGATGCCGGTGATCCGCTGGAAACCCTGCGCCGGCTCGGCGAGCTGCAGGTGATCGGCGGCCGCCTGCGGCTGGATGCGCCCTCGCTGGGTCTGGACGCGGAACTGCCGCGGATCGACCTGCGCCTGCGCGTGGACGGCACACGCCTGCGCGCCGGCGCCCGCGCCTGGATCGCCGCCGACGCCGCGCCGGTTACCGCTGTGCTCGACTTCCAGCGCCAGCGCGGCGACGGCACCGCCTGGATCGCCGCGGCGCCGGCCGACCTGTCCGCGTGGAGCGCGCTGCTGCATTTCGGCGGCATCGACGTGCGCCAGGGCACCGGCACGATCCGCAGCTGGGTGGCGCTGAGCGACCACCGGGTGGCTTCGGTCATCGCCGACGCCACCTTGGAAAAGGTGGAACTGGCCGGCGCGCCGTTCGCCGCCGGCAGCCAGGCGCCGACCACCCGCTTCGACAGCCTGCAACTGCGCGCGCGCTGGCGCCATGACGGCGACGACTGGCGGGTGGACGCGCCGCAGCTGCGGGTCGCCACCGGGAAGGGCGGCGCGCAGGTGCTCGACGGCCTGCACCTGGGCGGCGGACACGATTTCGTGCTGCGCGGCCGGCGCATCGACGCGACGCCGCTGCTGCGGGTCGCGGCGCTCAGCACCGCGCTGGAGCCGGGGCTGCGCCAATGGCTGTACCACGCCGCGCCGGTCCTGCGCTTCGCCGACGTGGACATCGCCGGCCGCGTCGGCGGCGCCATGCACGGTGCCGGTGAACTGGAAGAAGCCGCGTTCGCCGCGGTCGGCGACAGCCCCGGGTTGAGCGGGCTGCGCGGCCGCTTCGAGGGCGATGGCCAGGCGTTGGCGCTGCAGCTTCGGCCGGCCCATGCCATGCATTTCGACTGGCCGACCGGTTTCGGCGTCGTCCACGACCTGAAGCTGGACGGGCAGGCGGTGGTCTGGCGCGAGGGCGCCGGCTGGCGCGTGGCTACGCCGGCGATGCGCGTGCAGGGCAACGACTATGCCGCCAACGTGCGCGGCGGCCTGTGGTTCCAGGGCGATGGCACGCGGCCGTGGATCAACGTGGCGGCGGAACTGGACGATGTGCCGATCACCGCCGCCAAGGGCTTCTGGGTGCGCTCGCACATGAGCCAGGAGGCGGTGGACTGGCTGGACGGCGCGCTGGTGGACGGACAACTGCGTGGTGGCATCGGCCTGGCGGTGGGCGACCTCGACGACTGGCCGTTCGATGGCAACGACGGCCGCTTCGAGGCGGGCGGGCGCATCGACAACGGCACCCTTCGTTTCTCGCACGACTGGCCGGCCATGACCGGCGTCGATGCCGACATCGCCTTCATCGCCAACGGGTTCGCGCTGCAGGGCAAGGGCAACCTTGGCGGGGTCAAGGTGGATGCTTTCCGCGCCGGCATCGCCGATTTCCACGAGTCGCTGCTGAAGGTGGACGCGCGCACCCTCGACGACAGCGGGCACCTGCTGGCCCTGCTGCGGCGCAGCCCGCTGCATGCCGCCTATGGCGAAACGCTGGACGCGCTGAGCGCCAATGGGCCGGCCGCGGTCAACTTCGGCCTGTCGCTGCCGCTGCATGAGGGCGAGGGCCGGGTCAGCGGTGAGGTGGAACTGCGCGGCGCGACCCTGGCCGACCGCCGCTGGGACCTGCGCTTCGACAATGTGCGCGGCAAGGCCGAATACGGCAGCGACGGCTTCCGCGCGCCGGCGCTGCAGGTCCGCCACAAAGAGCACGACGGCGTGCTGTCGCTCGCCGCGGGCACGCCGGTCAGCGATCCGGACAATGCGTTCGAGGCGGAACTGAGCGCCTCGCTGGGCGCCACCGACCTGCTGGAGCGCGCGCCGGAACTGAAATGGCTGCAGCCCTATGTGCACGGCACCTCGCGCTGGACCATCGGCGTGACCCTGCCGAAGGTGCCCGAAGGCAGCCGCAGCGAGCCGCCGACCACGCTCAGCCTGCGCTCGGACCTGCAGGGCACGCGGCTGCAGCTGCCGGCGCCGCTGGACAAGCCGGCCGCCGATGCCCTGCCGACCCGGGTGACCGCCAGCCTGCCGCTGGGCAGCGGCACCACCGAGGTTGCTTTCGGCCGGCGCATGGCGCTGGCCGCGCGCACCCACGACGGCAGGACCGGCGTGCAGGTGACCATGGGCAGCGACCGGCCGAGCCGCGAGCCGCCGGCGGACGGTCTGGTGGTGGATGGACGCACGCCATCGCTGGACGCGCTGGAGTGGATCACGCTGGCGCGCGGGCAGGGCGGCGAAGGCGGCGATGCCGATGGCGTCGCGCTGAAGCAGGTGGATGTGCTGGCCGACCAGTTGCTGCTGGTCGGCGGCCGCTTCGACCAGACCCGGCTGCGCCTGCGCCCGGGCAATGGCGCCGTCGCGGTGCAACTGGAAGGGCCGTCGCTGGCCGGCGACCTGCTGGTCCCCGAGGCAGATGGCGGCACGGTCAGCGGCACGCTGGCGCGGGTGCATTGGCAGGCGGCAACGGCCGCGGCCGGCGAGGCGGGCGACCATCCGGCCGACCCGGTGAACCCGGCGAAGATTCCGCCGTTGTCGCTGGACATCGGCGACCTGTCCTTCGGCAAGGCCGAGCTGGGGCAGACCACGCTGCGCACCCGTCCGCTGGCCGACGGCCTGCAGGTGTCGCAGCTGCAGTTCCGCTCGCCGAAACAGGCCATCGACGTGACCGGGCAGTGGCGCGGCACCGGCGCGCAGGCGCGGACCCGTTTCGAAGCGGCCGTGCACAGCGAGAACCTGGGCGGGCTGCTGGACAACCTGGGCTATGGCGGGCAGCTGCGCGGCGGCCAGGGCCAGCTGCAGTTCAACGCCGGCTGGGACGGCGCGCCGGCCGCGTTCAACCTGGCCGGGCTGGAAGGCACGCTGGACATCAACATCCGCAACGGCCAGATCCTGGAGGTCGAACCGGGCGCGGGGCGGGTGTTGGGCCTGCTCAGCGTCGCCCAGCTGCCGCGCCGGCTGATGCTGGATTTCCGCGATTTCTTCTCCAAGGGCCTGGCGTTCAACCAGGCCGAGGGCCGGGTCGCCTTCGGCGACGGGCTGGCCCGCACCGACCGCCTCGGCATGCAGGGCCCGGCGGCGGACATCGCCATCCGCGGCCAGGCCGACCTGCGCGCGCAGCAGTTCGACCAGACCATCGAGGTCAACCCGCGCTCGGGCAACCTGCTCACCGTGGTCGGCGCCGTCGCCGGCGGCCCGGTCGGCGCGGCGGTGGGCGCAGCCGCCAATGCGGTACTGGGCAAGCCGCTGGGCGAGATCGGCGCCAAGACCTACCGTGTCACCGGCCCGTGGTCCGACCCGAAGGTGGAAGTGGTCGACCGCGATGCCCCGCGCCTGCCGCCGCCGGCGGTGAGCCCGGCCAGCGCCGGCGCGCTTTGACCGCTTCTGCCGCATGCTTGCGAACTGCAGGCCTGCCCCCATCTGGAACACCATGACCGACAACGCCCTGATGCTTGCCGAATCCCGCCTGCTGCTGCCGGCCGGGCTGGACGCCAACCGCCTCGAACGGACCTTCGGCACCCTGCTGGGGCCGGGCGTCGATTTCGGCGACCTGTATTTCCAGCACTCGCGGCGCGAGAGCTGGAGCGTGGAAGACGGCATCGTCAAGGATGGCGCGCATTCCATCGAGCAGGGCGTGGGCGTGCGCGCCATCGCCGGCGAGAAGACCGGCTTTGCGTACTCCGACGACATCCAGCCGGCAGCGCTGCTGGCCGCGGCGCAGTCGGCGCGGGCGATCTCGCGCGACGGCGGCACCTGCAACGCCAGCGCACTGGTGCGTGGCGGCAGCCGCGCGCTGTACCCGGCGCTGGATCCGGTGGACAGCCTCGGCAACGAGGCCAAGGTGGAAGTGCTCAAGCGCCTGGACCGCTACCTGCGCGCCGCCGACCCGCGCGTGCTGCAGGTGATGGTGAGCCTGTCCGGCGGCGTGGACACGGTGCTGATCGCGCGCAGCGACGGCGTGCTCGGCGCCGACGTGCGCCCGCTGGTGCGCTTGAACGTGCAGGTGATCGTCGAGCAGGACGGCCGCCGCGAGTCCGGCTATGCCGGCGGCGGCGGGCGCTACGGCTACGGGGAACTGTTCGCCGACGGGCGCCCGGAAGCCTTCGCCCGCGAGGCGCTGCGGCAGGCGCTGGTGAACCTGGAGGCGATCCCGGCGCCAGCCGGGGTGATGCCGGTGGTGCTGGGCCCGGGCTGGCCTGGGGTGCTGCTGCACGAGGCGGTCGGCCACGGCCTGGAAGGCGACTTCAACCGCAAGGGCACCAGCGTCTACGCCGGCCGCATCGGCGAGCGCGTGGCATCCAGGGGCGTGACCATCGTCGACGACGGCACCCTCGATGGCCGCCGCGGTTCGCTGAACATCGACGACGAAGGCACGCCGACCCAGTGCACCACGCTGATCGAGGACGGCATCCTGGTCGGCTACATGCAGGACACGCTCAACGCGCGGCTGATGGGCGTGGCGCCGACCGGCAACGGCCGCCGCGAATCCTTCGCGCACATGACCATGCCGCGCATGACCAACACCTACATGCGCGCCGGCAACCATGACCCGCAGGAAATGATCCGCTCGGTGAAGAAGGGCCTGTACGCGGTCAACTTCGGCGGCGGCCAGGTCGACATCACCAGCGGCAAATACGTGTTCTCGGCGACCGAGGCCTACCTGATCGAAGACGGCCGGATCACCGCGCCGGTCAAGGGCGCCACGCTGATCGGCAACGGCCCGGAAACGATGCAGAAGGTGCGCATGATCGGCAACGATCTGGCGCTGGACGAAGGCGTGGGCATCTGCGGCAAGGACGGGCAGAGCGTGCCGGTCGGCGTCGGCCAGCCCTCGCTGCTGATCGACGGCCTCACCGTGGGCGGCACGCAGGCCTGAGCCGCACGCGACCGGCAGGCAGGCGCCCCGGGGATCAATCCTCGCCTGCCGCCAGCGCGGCCAGTTCGCGGGCCAGCCGGCCGCGCAGCGCCGCGCCCTGCAGCCTGGGCAGCTGTGCCAACGGCAGGTCGCGGCCGATCCGGCGCGCGACTTCCAGGCCGACGAGGTAGGCGCCGCGCGCCGGCCACGGCCCGGTAGCGCCTGCGCTGAAGAAACGCAGCGCATCGGCTTCCCGGGTGGAATCCAGCACGGCCAGGATCGCCGCGGCCAGTTCGCGGCGGGTGGCGGCGTTGGCGCCGGCCAGGTGGACGTCGTCGAGCAGGACGTGCAGCAGCGCCGCGTCGGGGTTGAGCCGCTCGCTTACGTAGCTCGCCGCGCCTTCGGTCCACAGCATGACGTACACCGGCGGCGCCGGATCCAGCATCACCTCCGGTGCGATCTGGGATTGGTAGAGATGGAAGGATTCGTGATCCAGGAATACCGCCAGGTCCGGCGAGGTGCCGTGGTAGCGCACCAGCCCATCGGCGCCGATGAACAGCGGCAGCTGCCCGTCGCCGGGTTCGAGGTGGCCGTCGAAGGCGAACAGCGACGGCAGCAGGTAGATCGGGGCGCGCGTACGGTCGAAATCCGGGAAGGCCTCGGCGAAGCGTCGGGTGTGCGCCGCATGGATGGCAGGAAAGTCGGCGACGATCCGCCGGACATCGGCGGCCATCACGTCGAAGTCGGGCAGCCAGCGGGCGATGCGTTCGGTGCGGGGCTTCAGGCCGGCCGCAGCATAGATCTCGTGGTGTGGCGCGAAGAAGCTGTCCTGCAGGGCCTGCGCGCGGTCGGCGGCGCCTTCGGCCTGGGTGTAGGCATTCCAGAAATCGGGCATCAGATCGATGTAGCCGGCCGCCATCGGCGGGTTGCCGCTGGAGGCGCCGGCGCGGAGGGCCGGCAACTGCAGGACGGTACCGGCAAGGGCGGCCAGCAGGAGGGATCGTCGTGTGGGCATGCTGCCTCCGGGCTGCGGGGATGGGAGCGGCGGCACGCTCCCATGCGTCGGCGCCCGGCCGGAACGGCGCCTGCCGGAGCGCGGGTCAATCGCGCGCGTCGGTCTCGTCGTCGAGGTCGTCGAATTCATGTTCGACGTCTTCCTCGTCCTGCCCGGCGGCGGCCTGCGCCGGCAGCATCAGGTCGCGCAGCACCTGGTAGATCTCGCGGAACGCGCGCGGCGGCTTGTTCTTCGCCTTTTCCGCCAGCGCGTTGCGTACCAGGGTGCGCAGCTCCTGGCGGTCGGCGCCGGGGTATTCGTCCAGCAGTTCGGCCAGCGCGGCATCGCCCTGGCCCAGCAGGCGTTCGCGCCAGTGCTCGATGCGGTGCATCAGCGCCACCGCGCGCTTGGAGGTCTCGCTGTTGGCTTCCAGCGCATCGCGGATCGCGTCGAGCGTGGCGTCGTCCTCGCGGCGCATCTGCTTGGCCAGGAACGCCAGCTGGCGCTTGCGCGCGCCGTGCGAGGTGATGCGCTTGCTGTACTCGATGTGCTCGAGCAGGTCTTCGGGGATGGGCAGCCGCGCCAGCTGCGCGGCCGTCAGTTCCACCAGTTTCTCGCCCAGCGCCAGTACTTCCAGCGCCTCGCGCCGGTTCTGGCTGCGGCTCTCGCTGAAAAATTCGCCGGTGTCTTCGTCGCGTCCGCGCATTGCCTTGTTACTCGATTAAAGTTCACGTGTTACCCGGATGCCGCCGCCGAACGCCCTTTTCCCTTCGGGAGAGGGGGCAAGAGGGGACGGGCGAAGCCTCGCACTGTCTGGCTGCATGAGACTTCGCCCGTCCCCTCATCCGCCCCCTGGGGGCACCTTCTCCCGATGGGAGGAGGAAAAGCCGGCTGCGGCTGGATTCTTCAAAGGATAAAGCATTGAACAGCATCACCACCGGAACCTTCGCCGCCGACGACAGCCTGCAGCGGCTGGAACAGCTGGCCGGCATCTCCCAGCGGCTGCTGGAAAAGGCCCGCGCGCTGGGCGCCAGCCAGGCCGAGGTCAGCTGCAGCGAGGACCGCGGCATGGACGTGAACGTGCGCCTGGGCGAGGTGGAGACGGTCGAATCCACCCATGACCGCGGCATCGCGGTCACCGTGTATTTCGGCCAGCGCAAGGGCAGCGCCAGCACCGCCGACCTGCAGGAAAGCAGCCTGGAGGCGACCGTGGCCCAGGCCTGCGCCATCGCCCGCCACACCGAGGACGACGAAGCCGCCGGCCTGGCCGACGCCGCGCTGATGGCGCGCGATTTCCCCGACCTGGACACCTGGCACCCGTGGACGCTGGAAGCCCGCCATGCGGTGGACCTGGCCCTGGCCTGCGAAGCGGCCGGGCGCGACGCCGACGCCCGCATCGCCAATTCCGATGGCGCCTCGGTGGCGACCGCGCAGAGCCTGTCGGTCTACGCCAACTCGCATGGTTTCATCGGCCGCGAGCGCAGCAGCCATCACTCCATCGGCTGCGCGCTGATCGCCGGGCAGGGCGATGGCATGCAGCGCGACGGCTGGTACAGCAGCGCGATCGCCCGGGCCGACCTGCAGGACCCGGAGGCCATCGGCCGGCGCGCAGCCGAGCGTACCGTCGCCCGCCTGCAGCCGCGCTCGCTGCCGACCGGGCAGGTGCCGGTGCTGTTCGCCGCCGAGGTGGCGCGTTCGCTGGTCGGCCATCTGCTGTCAGCCGTGTCCGGCGGCGCGCTGTACCGGCGCGCCAGCTTCCTGCTCGACAGCGCAGGCACGCAGCTGTTCCCGGACTGGTTCCACATGCACGAGCAACCGCTGCTGCGCCATGGCCTGCGTTCGTGCGCGTTCGACGGCGAGGGCGTGGCCACGCGCGATTCGGCGCTGGTGAGCGGCGGCGTGCTGCAGCGTTACGTCCTGGGCAGTTACTCGGCGCGCCGGCTGGGCCTGCAGACCACCGCCAACGCAGGCGGCGTGCACAACCTGAAGGTCGCGGCCAACGCCGGCGACCTGTCGTCCATGCTGTCGGGTATGGGAACCGGATTGCTGGTCACCGAGCTGATGGGCCAGGGGGTCAACGGCGTGACCGGCGATTACTCGCGCGGCGCCGGCGGCTTCTGGATCGAGAACGGCCAGATCGCCTGGCCGGTGGATGGCGTCACCATCGCAGGCAATCTGAAACAGATGTTCGCCGGGATCGAAGCGGTGGGCAGCGACGTGGACCCGCGTTCGCATGTCTCGACAGGATCGATCCTTGTCGGGAGAATGACGGTCGCAGGCGACGATTGACGTATTCTTCTGCGGCCGGCGCTGCGGGGCGATCCAGGGGACCGCGGATGACAGCCACCCCCCACATTCCACAAGACCAACGGTAAAGGGAAACACCATGAGCGATTACGAGAACACCACGGGCAACGGCATCAATGCCGAAGAAAAGCAGTGGGGAATGTTTGCGCACCTGGCCGCACTGGCCGGCATCGTCATCCCCCTGGGCAATCTGCTGGGGCCGCTGATCGTGTGGCTGGTCAAGAAGGACACGATGCCGTTCGTGGCCGATCAGGGCAGGGAAGCATTGAATTTCAACATCACCGTGTTCATTGCCGCTTTCGTCTCGGGCATCCTGACCCTGGTGCTGATCGGCTTCCTGCTGCTGATTTTCGTGGGTATCGCCTGGCTGGTGCTGACCATCCTCGCAGCGCTTGCCGCGAACAAGGGCGAAGCCTACCGCTATCCGTTCACCCTGCGCCTGATCAAGTAATCCGGCGCAAGCGCGACGATAAAAGGCCCGGGATTCCCGGGCCTTTTTTGTGGTCCATCGCCGTTGGCCGGGAGATTGGCCTGCGCGCGAATCTCCCTTTGCAGAGCGGGGCAAGGCCCTGCTGGAGTTCCATCGGCGAAGGCCCCCGGCGCCATGGAACGCCTTATTTCCGCGCGCCGGCTGTCCGTGGGCGAGGGCCCGGCAAGCAGCGATGAGCTCTTGCTGCGTCGTGGGGAAGCCGCCGGAGCGCAGCAAGGTGCGCTCCGGCGGAAACAAGGCATCAATGCGAGCGGCGGATCGCCAGTTCGGCCAGCGCCGACAGTGCACCGGCGCGCGGGCCGAACGGGGCCAGCGCATCGCCCATGTCGATGGCCAGCGCTTCCAGCCGCGCTTTTGCCCCGTCCATGCCCAGCAGCGCCGGGAAGGTGGATTTGTCCTGCGCCGCGTCCTTGCCGGCGGTCTTGCCCAGCTGCTCGGAACTGGCCTCGACATCGAGGATGTCGTCGCGCACCTGGAAGGCCAGGCCGAGCGCGTCGGCGAAGCCGTCCAGCCGCGCCAGGTCGTCGCTGCCGGCGCCACCGCACAGCGCGCCCATGCGCACCGCGGCGCGGATCAGCGCGCCGGTCTTGAGCGCGTGCATGCGCTGCAGGTCGGACAGCGGCTGCTGGCGGCCGGTGGCGTCGATGTCCAGCGCCTGCCCGCCGCACATGCCGGCCGCGCCCGAAGCCGTTGCCAGGGTGCGCAGGCAGGCCACCGCCAACGCGGGCGGCAGCGGGGCGTCGGCGAGGAGTTCGAAGGCGCGGGTCTGCAGCGCGTCGCCGGCCAGGATCGCGGTGGCCTCGTCGAAGGCGACATGCGTGGTGGGGCGGCCGCGGCGCAGGTCGTCGTCGTCCATCGCCGGCAGGTCGTCGTGCACCAGCGAATAGGCGTGGATCAGCTCTACCGCGCTGGCCGGCGCGTCGAGCAGGGCCGGGTCGGCGTCGAACAGGTGGCCAGCGGCGCGCACCAGCAGCGGCCGCATGCGCTTGCCGCCGCCCAGCGCGGCGTAACGCATGGCCTGGTGCAGGCGCTGCGGCGCGGTGTCTGGGTCGGGCAAGGCGGCGTGCAGGTGCTGTTCGGTGCGTTCGATCCAGCCGGCGAACAGGGCCTCAGTCGACATCGCCGGCCTGTTGGAACGGTTCGGATTTCTCCGGCTGCGCCGGATCGGTGAGCAGGCGCACGCGCAGTTCGGCCTGTTCCAGCGCCTGCTGGCACTGGCGGTACAGGCCGACGCCGCGTTCGTAGGCGGTCAGCGACTGCTCCAGGCTCAGTTCGCCGGTTTCCATCTTCTCCACCAGTTGCTCCAGTTCTTCCAGCGACTGCTCGAAGTGGGCGACCGGCGAGGTCTCGTTGGGGGACTTCTTGGGCATGGGGGAAGTGTGAGCGGCAGGCGGGAAAGGGTCAATTCGGCTCCAGCGCGGGAGCGGGGCCGGCGCCCCCCCCCCGGCCGGGCGCCGCGCCCCCCCCGGGGGTAGC
>NZ_JASCOS010000048.1:0-25126 GCF_029959705.1 Stenotrophomonas sp. PS02297
GCCCGGCATGGAGCCGGACGGGCCGCGGAGGTCTGCCGCTGCGTCAGAATGAACCACGGATGCCGAACGTGATGGTGCGGCCCGGATCGTAATAGCTGTAGCCGACGTTGTCGTAGCCGAAGTAGCGGACCATGGGCTTGTTCTGCAGGTTGCTCACGCTGAGCGTGACCTGCGGACTGGTCGGCAGGTTCTTCAGCGTGTAGCTGGCGGACAGGTCGAGCTGGCCGCGGTCCTTGCCGTACTCCTGTGCCCCGAGGATGCTGCTGGTGCTCGGCGCCGACTGGATCGAACCCTGCGCCCAGTTGTACGACAGGCGCAGCATCGCCACGTCGTTCTCCCAGTACGCGGTGGTGTTCCACATCTTCGGCGAGACGCCGTAGAGGCTGCCGGTCAGCGCATGGGCGTCGCGGCCGGCGGTGCTCAGGTTGAGCTTGGTGTAGTTGGCCATGAAGCCCAGGCCATCGAACACGAAGTTCAGCGGCTGCACCCAGATCGTTTCCCAGCCGCGCACGTTCAGCGCCGCATCGGCGTTGACCTGCTGGGAGACGGTGACCAGCAGCGTGTCGTAGTTGCCGCCCACCTGCGCCTTCTGGCCATCGCTCAGCGAATCGTAGGGAATGCCCATCTCCGCCAGCGTCTTGCGGGTGGTGCCCTCGAAGGTATAGCCCTCGACCCGCTTGTTGAAGAAGGTCAGGCCGACGAAGCCCTCTTCGCCGGTGTACCACTCGCCGCCCAGGTCGAAGTTGGTCGAGATGTACGGGTTGAGCTTGGGATTGCCCTGGCGGCCGGTATCCACGCCGGAGCCGCTGAGGGTGGTCGCCGGCAGCATCGCGCCGGGGTTGGGGCGGCTCATCGTCTTGCTGCCGGACATGCGCAGCACCACGTTGTCGGCCACGTCCCAGGCGGCGCTGAACGACGGCAGCCACTCGCTGTAGTCGCTCTTCAGGTCCTGCCACTGGCGCATGCCGCCGAGGGTGACCGGGCCGCTGATGGTCTGGTCGGTGGAGGCGTAACGCACGCCGGCGTTGATGCGCAGTTCCCGGCCCCAGACGTCGCTGGCCATGTTGAACGCCGCATAGGCCGCCTTGTTGGTCTCGTCGAAGCTGCCGGTGGACTGGCTGAGATTGCCTGCGTTGACTTCCGGTGCGGCGGCGCTGTACTTGGCGAAGTCGGTGGCCTTGAAGAAGGCGGCGTAATCGACGCCGATGAAGCCGCCCGGGCCGCTGATCAGGTACTTCGCCAGGTCGGCATTGGTGACCTGGCCCTGCGCATAGGGCTTCCACGCCGCCTGGCCGTCGAAGGCCTGGATGCGGCGCAGGTTGCTGTCGGTGGACACGCCGACCCTGACGTTGTTGCGGTCGTCGCCGAACTGCAGGTCGGCGCGCAGGTTCGAGGTCTTGGTCAGGCGCTTTTCGTTCTGCAGGCGCAGGTCGTTCCAGGTCCAGCCCAGGCCCGGATCGTTGAAGTCCAGGTCCGAGGTGATGACCGGGAAGCCGTTGTGGTTGGCGTACTTGCCGGTGAAGTAGGGCGAGTTGACCATGATGGTCGGCATCACGCGGCGCAGCCAGCTGCGGCTGACGCCGGCGTTCACGTCGAGCTTGATGTTGCCCTCGTCGCCGAACCAGAAGGTGGCGCCCGGGTTCACCTGCCAGTAGTCCACGTCCTCGGTGTAGGGACGGGCCTGCAGGAATACCTGCGCGCCGGCGAAAGTAGCGTCGGTGACCACGCCGTTGCCGTCGACCTTCATGTCCAGCGGAATCATGCCGGTGGGCGAACCGAAGTTGCGTCCCAGCAGGTCCAGGTCGAGGCGGTTCACCGCGCGGTGCGCCTTCGTGTACAGGGTGTCCACCCAGACGTGCACGCTGTCGCTCGGACGCCATTCGGCCGAGCCGAGGAACGAATCGCGGTCGCGGTCGCCGGACATGTACAGCGGGCGTCCCAGCGCCGGGATCAGCGCATCGTCGATCTGGGCGATGCTCAGGCCCGGGTTGTGCGCCAGCAGCCAGTTCTTGTCGATGGTCTGGCCCGGGGTCAGGCCGGCGCTGATCATCGCCGCGTTGTTGGGCACCACCGGCCAGATGCCCCAGCGGTTCGAGACCGCGGTGCCGCTGCCGCCGCCCTGCGCGGCGGTCAGCGCCGGCGTGGTCCAGTGGTCGCTGATGCCGTCTTCCCAGCCTTTCACGCCCATCTTGCCCTTGACCGAGGACACGCCGGCAAGCACGCCGAACGTGCCCGCATCGTTGGTCCAGCTGCCGATGAGCGAGCCCTGCGGCGCCACGCCGCCGGAGACGGTGTTGTGGGTGCCCTGCAGCGAATAGGTGAGGTGCTTGCCCGGGTTGTCGAAGGCGTGTGCGTTGCGCATGTCCACCAGGCCGGCGGCGCCGCCTTCCGGCAGGCTGGCCTTGGGCGACTTGTAGACGGTCAGCGTGTTGAAGAACTCGGTCGGGAACAGGGTCAGGTCGGTTTCGCGGTTCTGGTTCTGCTGGTCCAGGCCGATCGACGCGGTGGCGACCGTATTGCCGTTGATCGTGGTCTTGGTGAAGTTCTCGCCCAGGCCGCGGATGGCGATCTTCATGCCTTCGCCGTTGACGTCGCGGTTGATCTGGATGCCCGGGATGCGGCTGAGCGATTCGGCGATGTTGGTATCGGGGAACTTGCCGATGTCCTCGGCGAAGATCGAATCGGTGAAGCCGGTGGCGTCGCGCTTGGCGTCGGTGGAGAGCTGGACGCTGTGGCGGTAGCCGGTCACCGTGATGGTATCCAGCTCGGTCGCAGTGCGCTGCTCCGGAGCCGGCCGCGCCTGCGTGTCGTTGTTCTGTTGCTCGGCCTGTTGCGCCCACAACGGGCCGCTGGCCGCGCCCAGCAGGGCCAGCCCAAGTGCGTTGGACAGCGTGGTCTTGACGAGTTTCCTGTTCACCGTAATTCCCCTTCCCGAATTCAGATGATGTGTGTTTTTGCGTCCTGCGCGTAATGGCTTGGCAGGGCTCTGCGTTACAGCATGAAGTGATGCGTTGCAGTCTTGGAACAACCAGGAGTGATTGGATGGTAGCGCTACCATCATGCGCGGAACACGCTGCAAAGCAGCATGGCCGGATCGGCGCCTGGAATCCGCGCCTGGCAGCGGAGGGCCGAATTCCAAACATCCTGCCGGTACGCCCGTTGCGTCCGGCCCGATCGGGCGCAGCGGAGGGACATCGCTGCGGGGATGTGTTAATGGTAGCGCTATCAATCTGGATCCATTCTGCATGCACCGGGAGAGGAGTGATGCATTGGAAGGTCGGGAAGTCGAGGCGCGCGGATCGGTGGGCCATGCCGCGCGCCGGCCGGGCCAGGCACGTGCGGGCCATGCGGCCGTGGAGGCGGGCGTGAGCCGGGAAATCGACACGGCGGCTCGGCTCGGGCGTTACCGCTGGCGCGTCTGCGCGATGCTGCTGGCGGCGACCACCATCAACTATCTCGACCGCCAGGTGCTGGGCGTGCTGGCGCCGTTCCTGCAGGGCGAGATCGGCTGGAGCGAGCAGCAGTACGGCTACATCGTCAGCGCGTTCCAGGCCGCTTACGCGATCGGCCTGTTGTGCGCCGGCGCGATCGTCGACCGTTTCGGCACGCGCATCGGCTATGCGGTCGCGATCAGCGTGTGGAGCCTGGCGGCGATGGCGCACTCGCTGGCGGTGGGCGTGCTCGGTTTCGCCCTGGCGCGCTTCGCGCTGGGCCTGGGTGAGGCCGGCAACTTCCCGGCGGCGATCAAGACCGTGGCCGAATGGTTCCCGCGGCGCGAACGCGCGCTGGCGGTGGGCGTGTTCAACGCCGGCTCCAACATCGGCGCGGTGCTGGCGCCGCTGCTGGTGCCGGTGGTCGCCGCCACGCTGGGCTGGCGTGCCGCGTTCCTGTTCACCGGCATCCTCAGCGCGGTCTGGCTGGCGGTCTGGCTGCTGTGGTACCGCACCCCGGAGGCGCAGCCGAAGCTGTCGCCCGCCGAACTGGCGCACATCCGCAGCGATCCGCCCGAGCCCACGGTGGAGGTGCCATGGCTGCGGCTGCTGCGCCATCGCCAGGCCTGGGCTTTCGTCGCGGCCAAGTTCATCACCGACCCGGTGTGGTGGCTGTTCCTGTTCTGGCTGGGCAAGTTCCTCGCCTCGGAATACGGCCTGTCGCTGGCGACGCTGGGCCTGCCGATGATCGTCGTGTACCTGATGGCCGACGCCGGCAGTGTCGCCGGCGGCTGGCTGGCCGGGCGCCTGCTCGCGCGCGGCTGGGCGCTGAACCGCGCGCGCAAGGGCGCGATGCTGGCCTGCGCCCTGTGCGTGGCGCCGATCGTGCTGGTCACCCAGGTCCACAACCTGTGGCTGGCGGTGGCGCTGATTGGCCTGGCGATGGCCGGCCACCAGGGCTGGTCGGCGAACGTGTTCACCCTGCCGTCGGACCTGTTTCCGCGCCAGGCGGTGGCCTCGGTGGTCGGCATCGGCGGCTTCGCCGGTGCGGTCGGCGGCATCGGCATGTCGCTGTTCGCCGGCTCGCAGTTGCAGGCCACCGGCAGCTATGCGCGCATCTTCCTCATCGCCGGCGCCGCTTATGGATTGGCGCTGCTGGTGGTACACCTGCTGGCGCCGCGGATGCGGCCGGCGACACTGGACGGAACGGGAGGCAGTCCATGACCAGAAACATCCCTGCGGATCCGGCGCCGGTGCCACGCCGCGAACATCGACGCATGACCTGCGAGGCAACGCAATGAAGGCGTCGCGGATGTTTGCCGTCGCCCTGCTGGCGCTGCTCGCACAGCGCGCACAGGCAGGCGAGTGCGCGCAGGCCGCGGCGGTCTGTGCCGATCCGGTGCCCGGCGCGATGGCCCTGATCGAAGGCGGCCGCCCGGTCGCCATCGTCGCCGATGCGGGCGACTTCCCCGGCGTGCTGCGCGCCGTGCGCGACCTGCAGGGCGACCTGTCGAAGGTCGCCGGCGCCCCGGCAACGCTGTCCCTGGACGGGGCCGCGCCGCGCACCGCGATCATCGCCGGCACGCTCGGCCACAGCCCGCGCGTGGACCGCATCGTGCGCGAGCGCGGCATCGATACCGCCGGCGTGGCCGGGCGCTGGGAAGGCTACCTGCTGCAGGTGGTGGAGCATCCCGAACCCGGGATCGACCGCGCGCTGCTGGTCGCCGGCGCGGACAGGCGCGGCACCATCTTCGGCATCTACGAGCTGTCGCGGCGGCTGGGCGTATCGCCGTGGTACTGGTGGGCCGACGTACCCGTGCCGCGCCACGCCGCCCTGTACGCCGCACCCGGCCGTTTCGCCGATGCGCCGGTGGTGCGCTACCGCGGCATCTTCCTCAACGACGAGGATCCGGCCCTGGGCGGCTGGATGAAGGCGAAGTTCGGCGGGCCGAACCACGCCTTCTACGAACATGTATTCGAGCTGGTCCTGCGCCTGAAGGGCAACTACCTGTGGCCGGCGATGTGGGGCCGCGCCTTCCACGACGACGACCCGCTCAACCCGCAACTGGCCGATGAGTACGGCGTGGTGATCGGGACCACCCACCACGAACCGATGATGCGCGCGCACGTGGAGTGGGAGCGCCACGGCAACGGGCCGTGGGACTACACGAAGAACGCCGACGCGCTGCGCCGCTTCTGGCGCGAGGGCATCGCGCGCATGGATGGCCACGAGAGCGTGGTCACCCTGGGCATGCGCGGCGACGGCGACGAGGCCATGGGCGAGGCCACCGCCATCCCGCTGCTGGAGCGCATCGTCGCCGACCAGCGCCGGATCATCGCCGGGGCCACCGGCAAGCCCGCCGAGCGGACGCCGCAGGTGTGGGCGCTGTACAAGGAAGTGCAGGACTACTTCGACCAGGGCATGGACGTGCCCGACGACGTGACCCTGCTGTTCGCCGACGACAACTGGGGCAACATCCGCCGCCTGCCCCGGGCCGGCGACAGCCGCGCTGGCGGTTACGGGGTGTACTACCACTTCGATTACGTGGGTGGGCCGCGCAACTACAAGTGGATCAACACCACCCAGATCGAACGGGTGTGGGAGCAGATGGGCCTGGCCCACGCGCTGGGTGCGGACCGGCTGTGGATCGTCAATGTCGGCGATCTCAAGCCGATGGAGCTGCCGATCAGCTTCTTCCTCGACTACGCGTGGAACCCGGATGCGCTGCAGTTGCCGCAGCTGCAGGCCTATCCGGCGCAATGGGCCGCCGCGCAGTTCGGTGCCGCGCAGGCGGCGGAGATCGGCGAACTGCTGACCCGCTACACGCAGTACAACGCGCGCCGCAAGCCGGAACTGCTGGCGCCGGAGACCTACAGCCTGGTCGACTACCACGAAGCCGAGCGGGTGATGGCCGGATGGGAAGCGCTGGCCGGGCAGGCACGGCGCATCGGCGCGGCGCTGGGCGCGGCGCAGCGCGATGCGTACTACCAGCTGGTCGAGTACCCGATCCTGGCCAGCGCCAACCTCAACGCGCTGTATGTCGCCGTCGCCCGCAACCGGATGCACGCCCTGCAGGGCCGCGCCTCGGCCAATGCCTGGGCGGACGAGGCCGAGCGCCTGTTCGCCCGCGACGCGGAACTGGCGCGCGTGTACGAACAGGACATCGCCGGCGGCAAATGGATCCACATGATGGCGCAGCCGCGCATCGGCTATACGCACTGGCAGCAACCCGAGCGCAACGTGCTGCCGGCGCTGTCGCGGGTGGACGTGCCGGCGCGCGGCGTGATGGGCGTGGCGGTCGAGGGCGACGCGCGCGTCTGGCCGCAGGTCGCCGATGGCGCGCGCCTGCCGGCGCTGGACCCGGTGGGCGCGACCGCGCGCGAGGTGGAGGTGTTCAACCGTGGCGCGGCGCCCTTCCGCTTCGAGGCGCGGCCGTCGCAGCCGTGGCTGCGGGTTTCGCCCGCCAGCGGCGAGGTGGGCGATACCGTGCGCCTGCGCGTGGAGGTGGACTGGAACGCATTGGCGGCCGATGCGCATGCCGGCGGGCTGTCCCTGCGCGGCAGCGACGGCACCGAGGTCCATGTCGAGGTCCCCATCGAGCGTGCGGATGCGCGGCGGGCGCGGGGCTTCATCGAAAGCGATGGCGTCGTCGCGATCGAAGCCGCGCACACGGCGCGCCGGGTGGACGGCGACGACGTGCGCTGGGTGGAGATCCCGAACCTGGGACGCACGCTGTCCGGAGTGACCGCGTTGCCGGCGACGGCACCGGCCAGTTCGCCGGGCGGCGCCGCGCCGCACCTGGAGTATCCGCTGTGGCTGCGGGAAGACGGTCCGGTGGAGGTGCGGATGACGGTATCGCCGACGCTCGATTTCCGCGGTGGCGACGGCCTGCGCTTCGCCGTCTCGCTGGGCGACGAAGCGCCGCAGGAAGTGGCGATCAGGCTCGACCCCACGCCGGGCCATGCGGATTTCGCCGCCTGGAGCAGGGCGGTCGCCGACAGCGTGCACGTCGTCGTCTCGCGCCACCCGGGCCGGGCCGGCGCGCAGGTGCTGAAGCTGTGGCGCATCGACCCGGGCGTGGTGTTCCAGCGCGTCGAGGTCGTGCGCGGGCAGGCGCGCGACAGCTACCTGGGGCCGCCGGAAAGCGTGCGCCGTTGACCCAACCCCGCCTTCCGCACCGCGTGCGGAGCGGAAGGCACGGACTCCGACCTGAGCGACATTCCCACATGAGCATTCCCGGCAAGACGCTTTCCCTGGACGAGAACCGGCTGTTCCCGTCCGACCCGACCCAGCGCGCCATTGCCCGCCGCCTGTACGCGCAGGTCGCCGGGCTGCCGATCGTCAGCCCGCATGGACATACCGACCCGGCCTGGTTCGCCGGCAACGCGCCGTTCGCCAACGCCACCGAACTGCTGCTGGTGCCCGACCACTATGTGTTCCGCATGCTCTACAGCCAGGGCGTGCCGCTGGATGCGCTGGGCATTCCGCGTGCCGACGGCAGCCGCGCGCCGGTCGATCCGCGCCAGGCCTGGCGCGTGTTCGCCGAGCGCTTCCACCTGTTCCGCGGCACGCCGTCGTCGCTGTGGCTGAACCATGTCTTCCATGAGGTGTTCGGCCTGCGCGTGCGCCTGGACGCGGGCACCGCCGACCACTACTACGACACCATCACCGCCGCGCTGCAGGGCGATGCGTTCCGTCCGCGCGCCCTGTTCGAGCGTTTCAACATCGAGGTCATCGCCACCACGGAAGGACCGCTGGACACGCTCGAACACCACCAGGCCATCGCCGACAGCGGCTGGAACGGCCGCGTGCTCACCGCCTATCGCCCCGACGCGGTGGTGGATCCGGAGCACGAGGAATTCGCCGGGGCGCTGGAGCGCTTCGGCGACATCACCGGCGAGGACGTGCACAGCTGGGAGGGCTATCTGCGCGCGCATCGCAACCGCCGCGGCTTCTTCAAGGCGATGGGTGCGACCTCGACCGACCACGGCCACGAAAGCGCGATGACCGCCGACCTGTCCGCCGCGCAGGCGCGCGAACTGTTCGGCAGGATCGTGAGCGGGCGGTTCAGCGCCGGGGAAGCGGCGCTGTTCCGCGGCCAGATGCTGACCGAGATGGCGGCGATGAGCCTGGACGATGGCCTGGTGATGCAGTTGCACCCGGGCTGCCATCGCAACCACAACCCGACGCTGTTCCGGCGCCATGGCCGCAACATCGGCGCTGACCTGCCGCTGGTCAGCGAATACGTGCGCGGGTTGAAGCCGCTGTTGGACCGTTTCGGCAACGAGGCGGATTTCCGGCTGATCCTGTTCACCCTCGACGAGAGCACCTATTCGCGCGAGCTCGGGCCGATGGCCGGCCACTATCCGTGCCTGTACCTCGGCCCGGCCTGGTGGTTCCACGATGCGCCCGAGGGCATGTGGCGGTTCCGCGAGCAGACCCTCAGCACCGCCGGCTTCTACAACACGGTCGGCTTCAACGACGACACGCGCGCCTTCCTGTCGATCCCGGCGCGCCACGACGTGGCCCGGCGCGTGGACTGCGCGTTCCTGGCCCGCCTGGTGGCCGAGCACCGGCTGGACGAGGACGAGGCGGCCGAACTGGCCGTGGACCTGGCCTACCGCCTGCCGAAACAGGCCTACAAGCTGTGAGCCCCCTCCACGCCGCCCCCGCTTTCCAAGGAGCCACACCATGAACCGACGACTCCCCCTGCTAAGCCACGCCGTGCTGGCGGCCACGCTGGCCGCCGTGCTGGGCTGTACGCCGGCCGCGCCACCTGCCGCGCAGCCAACCACGCTACCGACCACGTTGAAGGCCGCCTACCGCGACGACTTCCTGGTCGGCGCGGCGATCAACCAGGCCGTGGCCGACGGGCGCGATGCCGCCTCGCAGGCGCTGGTGCTGCGCCAGTTCGACACCATTACCGCCGAGAACGAGCTCAAGCCCGAGCGCGTGCTGCCGCGGCCGGGCGAGTACGACTTCGCGCCGGGCGATGCGGTCGTCGCGTTCGGCCGCGCGCACGGCATGTTCGTCGTTGGCCACACGCTGTTGTGGCACGTGCAGACCCCGCCATGGCTGTTCGTCGACGGGCAGGGCCGGGCGCATGGCGCCGACGCGCAGATCGAACGCCTGCGCGACTACATCGAGCACGTCGCCGGCCGCTACGCCGGCAAGGTGCAGGGCTGGGACGTGGCCAACGAGGTCATCGGCGACGACGGCAATTACCGCGACAGTCAGTGGCTGCGCAACGTCGGCGACGGCGACCGCCTGGTGCGCGAGGCGTTCCGCTTCGCCGCCCGCTATGCCCCCGACACCGAGCTGTACTACAACGATTACGGCACCGAGAACCCGCTGCGGCGCGAAGGCATCGTGCGCATGGTGAAAATGCTGCAGGCCGACGGGCTGCGCATCGACGGCATCGGCATGCAGGGCCACTGGGGCATCGACAGCCCGTCGATCGCGGAGATCGAGCAGAGCATCGACGCCTTCGCCGCACTCGGGATCAAGGTCATGATCACCGAACTGGACATCGACGTGCTGCCGCACCCGCCGGTCGCCGACGGCATGCGCGCCGACGAGCACCTGCAGCTGCCCGACGATCCGGTCCAGCGGCAGCGGCTCGATCCGTGGCCGCAGAGCCTGCCGGCGGACATGCAGGACAGGCTGGCGCGGCGCTACGCCGACCTGTTCGCGCTGTTCCACCGCAAGCGCGCGGCGATCAGCCGGGTGACGTTCTGGAACGTGCATGACGGAGCGTCCTGGAAGAACGATTTCCCGGTGAGGGGACGCACCAACTATCCGCTGCTGTTCGACCGCAATGCGCAGCCCAAGCCGGCCTTCGAGGCGGTGCTGGCGATACCGGCGCAGGCCGCGCCGGACCGCTGACGCGGCGCCGGCCCGCCCTGCTTGCCGCCGTGGCAGCCAGCAAGGTGGGCGCCCTGCGCGGGGTCAGTGTCCGCCCAGGGCGCGGCCGACCGCCGACGCGCCGCCATCGCCCAGGCGCGCATAGGCGCGGCGCAAGGCCTGGACGAAGCGTGCGTCGGCCGCCAGCGGGCCGAACACGGCGTCGATGCGCAGGAAGCGGGCCACGTCCTGCGCGGCGTCGCCGCTGGCGGCGTGCCCGGCTTCGGCCAGTGCGACGGCCAGCGGGTCGGCGAGGGCTGCGCCGTTGCCGGTCTCGCGCCGCACGAACTGCAACCAGGCGGCTACCGGCAGGCACAGCGCATCGATCGGGTGCTCCCTGTCCAGCGCCTCGCCGATGGTGTCGAGCAGGCGTACCGGGATCTTCTGCGAACCGTCCTGGGCGATCTGCGCCAGCCGGTGCCGGACCGCCGGATTGGCGAAGCGGGCGAGGATCGCGCCGATGTAGGCGTCGGCGTCCAGCCCCCGCGGCAGCGCCAGGTTCGGAGCGATGTGGACGCGCAACAGCCGTTCCACGAACGGTCCCAGGGCGGGATGGCGCATCGCCTCGGCCACGCTTTCAAGGCCGAGCAGCAGTCCCAGGTAGGCCAACGCCGAATGCGGCGCATTGAGCAGGCGCAGCTTGGCGCGGTCGTAGCCGGCGATGTCGGCGCTCATCGTCACGCCCACCCGTTCCCAGTCCGGGCGGCCGGCGCAGAACGCGTCCTCCACCACCCACTGTGCATACGGCTCGCGTTGTACCGGCCAGGCATCGACGCATCCGAGCGCGTCGGCCACGCGTTCGCGCAGCGCCTCGTCGCTGGCCGGGGTGATGCTGTCGACCATCGAGCGCGGGAACGTCGCCCGGGCGTCGATCCATTCGGCCAGCGCGGGATCGAGACGGCGCGCATAAGCCACGCATGCGCGGCGCAGCTTGCCGCCATTGTCGGGCAGGTTGTCGCAGCTGAGCACGGTGTAGGGTGGCATTCCCTGCAATCGCCGCGCGCGCAGTCCCGCCACCAGGTAGCCGATCGCGCTGACCGGCGCGTCGGGCCGCGCCAGGTCGTGGACGATGTCCGGATGCGCCATGTCCAGTTCGCCGCCGGCCAGGCAATAGCCTTTCTCGGTGATGGTCAGGGTCACCAGCCGCACTGCCGGGTCGGACAGGCGCGAGAGAACCACGTCGGCTTCATCGCGCGCGCACAGGACCTCGCGGATCGCGCCGATCACCCGCAGCGATGGCCGCTCGTCCAGCAGCGCCAGGGTGTAGAGCCCGTCCTGCGGCCGCAGGGCATCGCGTACGCCGCTGCTGTGCAGGGAGACGGCGCTGATGGCCCAGTCCGGCGCATCGGCCAGCAGCGCGTCGATGTAGACCGCCTGGTGCGCGCGATGGAAAGCGCCGGGACCGAAGTGGACGATGCCTGTCCGGGTGCGGGACGGGTCGTAGGACGGGTGCGCGACGGCGGGCGGCAGCGCATCGAGGCAGGCGCCGCGCAGGCGAGGGCGCAGCCGAGGGGGAACGGGAGCGGTGGCGTCCATCGGTCACCAGTCCCACATCGCGCCGTCTTCCAGGCGCGCGATCGGCAGCTGCTTCGGCGAGTACGGGTACTTCGCGGCCAGTTTCTCGTCGATGTCCACGCCATGCCCCGGCGTGTCGCCGACATGCAGGCGGCCGTCGCGGAAGACGTAGTCGTGCGGGAACACCTCGTTGGTCAGCTCGACATGGAGCATGTATTCCTGGATGCCGAAGTTCGGCGCCCAGGTGTCGAAGTGCAGCGCCGCGCCCATCGTCACCGGCGACAGGTCGGTGGCGCCGTGGAAGCCGGTGCGCACCTGGTGCAGGGCGGCGAAGTCGGCCAGGCGGCGGATGTGGGTGATGCCGCCGCCGTGCACGAGGGTGGTGCGGATGTAGTCGATCAGCTGGTTCTCGATCAGGTGCTTGCAGTCCCAGATCGAGTTGAACACTTCGCCGACCGCCAGCGCGGTGACCGAGTGCTGGCGGATCAGTTCGAACGATTTCTGGTTTTCGGCCGGGGTCGCATCCTCCAGCCAGAACAGCCGGTACGGCTCGACGCTCCTTGCCAGCCGCGCGGCCTCGATCGGCGAGAGCCGATGGTGCACGTCGTGCAGCAGCTCGACGTCGTCGCCGTGGTCCTTGCGCAGGCGCTCGAACAGCTTCGGCACCACGTCCAGGTAGCGCGGCGTGTTCCACACGGTCTCGGCCGGCAGCTCGCTTTCGGCCGGCTCGTAGGCCTTGCCCGCGGCGACGGCACCGTAGGCCTTCTTCACCCCGGGCACGCCGCACTGCGCGCGCACGGCGAGGAAGCCCTGTTCGATATGGCGGCCGACATCGTCGCTGGCCTCGGCGATGTCGCTGCCGTGGGCGTGCGCGTAGACCAGCGCGCCTTCGCGCGAGCGCCCGCCGAGCAGCTGGTACAGCGGCAGGCCGGACATCTTGCCGAGGATGTCCCACAGCGCCACGTCCACCGCGGCGATCGCGCTCATCGTCACCGGGCCGCGCCGCCAGTACGCGCCGCGGTACAGGAACTGCCACAGGTCCTCGATGCGGCCGGCGTCGCGGCCGATCAGGTTGGGCACGACGTGCTCCTGCAGGTACGCGGCCACGGCCAGCTCGCGGCCGTTGAGGGTGGCGTCGCCCAGCCCGTACACGCCGGAACGGGTGGTGATCTTCAGGGTGACGAAGTTGCGGCCGGGGCAGGCGACGATGACTTTCGCATCGACGATCCGGCGGTCGTTGTTCGAGCCGTAGTGGCTGGTTTCGCGGGTCTGGGCGTTCATGGGCGCTCGGGGGCAGGGGTCACGGGATGCGGATTTCGAACGGACCGGCGGGCAGGCCGGCACCGTCGTACAGGGTCACGACCGGGCTGTCGGCCCAGCCGTAGCGCACGCGGGTGGCAGCGGAGACGTCGGCGCGCAGCAGTACCTCGTCGCCGCGGATGCGCGCGTCGGCGTAGCGGCACGAGCCGGTAGCGTCGCCGCACAGTTCGAAGCCGAGAGGGCCATCGCCGCCATAGGCGACCAGGCCGTCGCCTATGTCGCCGAAGCGCACCGCCACCGCATCGCCTTCGCGGCGTGCGGCCAGCGGCACCGGGCCGGAGGCCGGCAGGCGTTCGCCATAGACCACATGCCGCGCCGCGCGCGCCAGGCGCCGGCCCAGTTCCTGCTTGTTGGCCGGATGGATGTCGCCGCGCTCGCCGATGTCGATGGCCACCGCCAGGCCGCTGCGCCCGTCCTCGGCGGCGACCATGCGCTGCGCCTGGCGCAGCTGCGCCGAACCGCTTTCCTGCGGTCGCGTCGGTGCCGCGCCATAGTTGGCCAGCTGCACCACCAGCAGCGGCAGGCCGGCGCCGAACTGCGCGCGCAGGTCGCTGCGGTAGGCGCGCAACAGGCCGGGATAGGCCGCCGCCTCGCCGGTATTGGATTCGCCCTGGTACCACAGCGCGCCGCGCAGCGCGTATTGGCCCAGCGGCGCGACCATGCCGTTGTACAGCGTGGTCTTGCCCGAGGCCGACAACCAGGGCGCCAGCGGCGGTGTGGCCATGCCCGGCGGCACGGTGCGGTATTCCCAGCCGGCATCGTCGAGCGCGATGCGGGTGCCGTCGGCCAGCAGCAGGGCGCGGGTGTCCTTCGGCCCGACCAGACCGCCGTCGAGGTAGGTGTTGAGCGCGTTGACCACGATCAGGTTGTCGCCTTCGCGCAGCAGGCCGGCCGGCAGGGGATAGGCGCGGGCGTCGCCGCCATAGCTGCTGCCGACGCCGCGGCCGTTGACCCAGGTCTGGTCGATCTCGTCGACATTGCCCAGCGCCAGCGTGGCGCCCTGCGCGGCCTGCACCGCGCTCAGCCTCAGCTTCGCCCGGTACCAGAGCATGCCGGTGAAGTGTTCCAGCCCGGGGACGCCCCAGGCCTGGTAGTTGCCCAGCTGCGGTGGCGCGGCGCGCCAGCCTGCGGCGGCGGCTTGCGGCAGCCACGGCCGGTCGCTGGCTGCCACGCCCGGCTGCGCGTTCCACCACGCGTCCCACAGTTCGCCCCAGCGCGCACTGGCTGCCTGCGGCGCGTGCGCGTACTGCGCCAGCACGTCGAGCGCGTCGCCGTAATCGCCGGCGCCGCGCAGCGCCCCTGCGCTCAACCAGGCTTCGATGCGCGAGCCGCCGAGCGAGGCGTTGATCAGGCCCATCGGCACGTCCACGTCCTTCTGCAGCTCGCGCGCGAAGTAGTAGCAGGCCGCGGAGAACTCCGGCACGTTCGCGGGCGTGGCCGGCTGCCAGCGCACCGGTCCGGCGAAATCGCGGCGCGGCGCGGGCATGCCGGCCTGCGGCACCCTGAGCAGGCGGATGCGGTCGTTGTCGGCGCCGGCGATCTCCGCGCGCGCGTTCAGGCTGCGATGCACCTGCAGCTCCATGTTCGATTGGCCGCTGCACAGCCACACATCGCCGACCAGCACATCGGCCACGCGCCGGGTCTGGCCGCCGCTGCGGGCGATCAGTTCATGCGGACCGCCGGCCTCGAGCGCCGGCAGCCGCGCCTGCCAGCGGCCATCGTCGCCGGCCTGCGTTTCCACGCGCCTGCCGGCGAGTTCGACCTGCACCCGCGCGCCGGGCGCGGCCTGGCCCCACACCGGAATCGGCCGGTCGCGCTGCACCACCGCGTGATCCTGGAACAGCGGGTGCAGCAGCGGCGGGTCGGCTGCCCGTGCGCTCAAGGCGTTGCCGGCCAGCGCGAGCAGCATGGCGTTGAAGCAGCGCGACACGCTGCGCGAGAGGTTCGGATTCACGGTCAATGCCCCGGGGCGAACGGAAACGACAGCGACTGGTACCAGGACAGCGGATGCGGCGGCGGTGCCTCGCCGGCCGGCAGCGGCAACCGGTTCAGGCTCTGCCAGTAGGCGAGGCTGGCATCGCGCCACCACTGCGCTTCGCGCTGCTGGATGGCGAGGAAATCGGCGACCTGGCGGTGGCGCTCGGCATCGACATGGGCGGACAGCCCGGCCCAGGTCGCGCGCATGTCCTTCACCTCGTCCACGCCGCGCGTATAGCGGTGCGCCAGTTCGTTCCACAACGTGTCGCCGGAGGCCAGGCGGAAATCCCACGGCACGTGGTGGAACCACAGCAGGTACTTTTCCGGAACGCGGTGCACGTCGCCGAACCCGGCCGCCAGCGGCGCGGCGTACTGCGCCACCGCGTTGCTGCCGGTCGCGGTGCGGTCGAAGCCGATGCCGTGCGCGTCGGCGCGGTGGTAGTAGACCGGGTCCCAGTCGGCGCGTTCGCTGCCGGCGTCCCACGGCGCCGGGCCGTAATGGTGGCCGCGCGCCATCAGGTGATGCAGGCCGAGCGGGGTCATGTAGTCCACCACCGCCTCGTGCGAGGCCATCATCATGTCCACCACCGGCGCCACGAAGCGCGGGTCGCCAGTGAAAGTCATGCGTACCCACTCGGCGGCGATATCGCGCGCCGATTGCGCGGGGTTCCAGGCCAGCCGGCCGAAGGCGTACCAGTTGGCCTGGTCGAAGATCGAGCCGCTCCAGTTGCGGTCGCTGCCGATGTTGGCCACCCCGGCCATGCCGGTCAGGCCATGGCCGTGCAGCGAGCCGTCGACCACCCGGAGCACGGTCGAGCCCTCGCCCTGCACGTGCGTGTCCGCCCGCAGGGCTTCCTCGTACAGCGTGCCCAGGTAGGCCAGGTGGGTGGCGAAGCCCAGGTATTCCTTGGTGAGCTGGAATTCCATCATCAGCGGCGTCTTCGGCATCGCGCCGAACAGCGGATGGAACGGCTCGCGTGGCTGGAAGTCGATCGCGCCGTTCTTGACCTGCACGATCACGTTGCCGGCGAAGCTGCCGTCCAGCGGTACGAACTCGCTGTAGGCCTGTTTGGCGCGGTCGTCGGGCTGTTCGTGCGAGTAGACGAAGGCGCGCCACATCACGATGCCGCCGTGCGGCGCCACCGCCGCGGCCAGCAGGTTGGCGCCGTCGGCGTGGCTGCGGCCATAGTCCTGCGGGCCAGGCTGGCCCTCGGAATTGGCCTTGACCAGGAAACCGCCGAAATCGGGGATCAGCCGGTAGATCTCGTCGGCCTTGTCGCGCCACCACCGGCGCACGGCGGGATCGAGCGGGTCGGCGGTGTCCAGCCCGCCGATCTCGATCGGCGCGGAAAAGCGCGCGCTCAGGTACACGCGGATGCCGTAGGGGCGCATCACGTCCGCCAGCGCGGCGGCCTTTTCCAGCCACGGCGCGGTCAGGCTCAGCGCCTTGGCGTTGACGTTGTTGAGCACCGTGCCGTTGATGCCCAGCGAGGCGTTGGCGCGGGCGTAGTCGGTATAGCGCGGGTCCAGATGCCCGGGCAGCTTGTGCCAGTCCCAGAGCGACTGGCCGGCATAGCCGCGCTCGACGCTGCGGTCCAGGTTGTCCCAGTGGTCGAGCAGCCGCAGCTGCACGCGCGGGGCATCGCGCAGGTCGATCCCGGTGGACGTCCGGCCTTCCTGCATCCAGCGCAGGAAGGCGAACACGCCGTACAGCACGCCGATGTCGTCGTTGCCGGCGATCACCGTGGCCGCGTGCCCGTCGATGCGCACGCTGCGGATCAGATAGCCCTCGCGGCCCAGCGTCGCGGCGTCGAGCCGCAGCCCGGCCACCAGCGGCGAGGAGGCGGGCGTGCCGAGGACGAGGGCGCCGTCGCGCCGCACCGTGGACACCCGCGCCGGCGCGGTGCCGAGCAGTCCTTCCAGCCCACGGCTCAGCTCGGCCAGCGCCGCGGCCTGGGTCGGCGTGGCGTCGGCGGCGACCAGCTGCGAGGCGGCCGCCTGCCAGGCCCGCGCGTCGGCCGCCGGCAGCGGCCGGTAGCGCAGCCACAGGTCGTAGCCGTCCTCGGCGTGCAGGGGCAGGGCCTGCATCCCCAGGAGCAGCAGGGCGCAGGCACCGATGAAGCGGCGCAGGCGGCCAGTGCGGGGTGGCGGATGCGGGCGGGATGGCAGGCTCATCGGGAGTTTCCTCGGTTCGGGCAAGGCGGATGCGGAAGGGTCCGTGCCGGTGCGGAGCGGTCGCCCGCCGCGCGGCTTGTCGCTACCATGGTGCGCAGTTGGATCACGTCCGCACCGGATACGCGTTTCCATGGCGCCTGGCCTGGGATCTGCGCAGGGAACCGCGCATCGCGGCCCCCGTGTCCGCCGGCCACACGAAGGGACACACCTTGGAGAAGGTCAGGAAATCGATCCGCCGCAAGGGCCACGCGACCACCATCGGCGAGGTGGCGGCGCTGGCCAAGGTCTCGCCGATGACCGTCTCGCGGGTGATCAACGGCAACGCCAATGTCCGCGACGCGACCCGCGAGCGCGTGCTGCGCGCGGTGGACAAGCTGGGCTACACGCCGAACCTGGCTGCCAGCACGCTGGCCGCCGCGCAGAGCACGCGGGTAGCGCTGATCTATACCAATCCCAGCGGCGCGTACCTGAGCGACCTGCTGGTGGGCGTGCTGCACGGCGCCGCGCGCGCGGCGGTGCAGCTGGTGATCGATTCCTGGGACGAACTCGATGCCGAGGGCGAGCGCCGCTCCGCGCGCGCACTGGCGCGCAGCGTGGCCGGGGTCATCCTGCCGCCGCCGCTGGGCGAATCCAAGGCGGTGGTGTCCGAACTGGTGCGCGCCGGCATCCCGGTGGTGGCGATCGCCGCCGAGCGTTTCCGCGAGGACATCTCCTGCGTGCACATCGACGACTTCCGTGCGGCGCGCGAGATGACCGAGTACCTGATCTCGCTGGGCCATACCCGCATCGGCTACATCAAGGGCCATCCCAACCAGGTCGCCAGCCAGCGCCGCTTCGAGGGCTACCAGGCGGCGCTGGCCGCTGCCGGCATCGCCCCGGACCGCGCGCTGGTGCAGCAGGGCTACTACACCTACCGTTCGGCGCTGGAGCCGGCCGAGAAGCTGCTGACGCGGCGCAATCCGCCCACCGCGATCTTCGCCAGCAACGACGACATGGCCGCGGCCGCCGTCTCGGTGGCGCACCGGCGCGGGCTGGATGTGCCCGGCGACCTGTCGGTGGTCGGCTTCGACGATACCTCGGCCGCGACCCGGGTCTGGCCCGAACTGACCACGGTGCGGCAGCCGCTGGAGGCGATGGCCGATGCCGCCCTGGACCACCTGCTGCGCAGCATCCGCAACAAGGAGCGCGAGCACGTGCTGATCGACCAGGTGGTGCAGCACGTGCTGGTCAAGCGCGATTCGGTGGCCGCGCCGCGCCGCGGAAGCTGAGCGCCGCTGCGCCCGGTCTCCGGTGCCGGGCCCGATCACGGCTGCCGCAGATGTGGTGATGCCGGCCATGCAGTCGTTTCCCCGTCATGCGCGCCCGTGCCGCCGGTCGCGTGTTGTTTCCGCCGGTCGCGCCGGCCGTTTCCCATCCTCCGTGGAAGGAGCCCTGGTCCTCCGGCGCACGGACCCCGCCGGGGCGGCATCGCGCGCGAACGCGTGACGGTTGCCCTGGCGCTGGAGCGGTACGCGGATGCGGACCCGAGCCCCTTCCACGGAAGACGGTGGGCCGGCGGATGGCGCCGGCCCACCTCATGCCGTCAGCGCAGCAGGTATTGGTTCAACAGGTTCTCATAGGCCTCCTGGCGGCCGCTGGCCTGCTTCGGTTCGCCGAGGGTGGCGGCCATTGCGGCGAGCTCGGCCAGGCCCAGCTTGCCGTCGGCGAAGTCCTTGCCGGTGCCGCTGTCAAAGCTGGCGTAGCGCTCGCGGCGCCACCGTTCCCACGGCGAATCGTTCAGCAGCGCATGCGCCACCTCCAGGCCGCGCGCGAACGCATCCATGCCGCCGATGTGGGCGATGAACAGGTCCTGCAGGTCGGTGGATTCGCGCCGCGGCTTGGCATCGAAGTTCAGGCCGCCCTCCAGCCCGCCCTGGCGCAGCACCACCAGCATCGCGCCGACCGTGTCGTACAGGTCGGTCGGGAACTGGTCGGTGTCCCAGCCGTTCTGCGCGTTGCCGCGGTTGGCGTCGATGCTGCCGAGCAGGCCGTGGTCGGAGGCCACCTGCAGGTCGTGCTCGAAGGTGTGGCCGGACAACGTGGCGTGGTTGGCTTCGATGTTGAGCTTGAAATCCTTGTCCAGCCCGTGCTCGCGCAGGAAGCCGGCGACCGTGGCGCTGTCGAAGTCGTACTGGTGCTTCATCGGCTCCATCGGCTTGGGTTCGATCAGGAAATTGCCCTTCAGGCCGATGCTGCGGCCGTAATCGCGCGCGGCGCCCAGGAAGCGCGCGAAGTTGCCCAGCTCGCGCTTCATGTCGGTGTTGTGCAGGCAGGCATAGCCTTCGCGGCCGCCCCAGAAAACGTAGTGCTCGCCGCCCAGCTCGACCGTGGCTTCCAGCGCTGCCTTGACCTGCACCGCGGCGCGGGCGACCACCGCGAAGTCCGGGTTGGTGGCCGCGCCGTTCATGTAGCGCGGGTGCGAGAACAGGTTGGCCGTGCCCCACAGCAGCTTGATGCCGGTGGCCTGCTGGCGTTCCTTGGCCAGGGCCACCATGTGCCTGAGGTTCTTCTGGTACTGGCCGATGTCGTCGGCGTCGGGTGCCAGGTCCACGTCATGGAAGCACCAGTACGGCGTGCCCAGCTTGGTGAAGAACTCGAACGCGGCATCGACCTTGGCTTCGGCGGTGGTCATGGCATCGCCCTTGTCCCACGGGAAACGCCGCGTGCCGGGGCCGAACGGATCGTGGCCGGCATTGCCGAAGGTGTGCCAGTAGCAGGTGGCGAAGCGCAGGTGCTCGGCCATGGTCCTGCCGCCGATCACCTTGTCGGCGTCGTAGACCTTGAACGCGAGCGGGTTGTCCGAATCACGGCCTTCGAACTGGATCCGGCCGATGCCGGGGAAGTACTCGGTGGCGCCGATGAAGGGGTGGATGCTCATGTATTGCTCCTGTCTGGCATGGAGGGGAGAAGTGGAGAAACGTCAGGCGGCGTACAGCGGCCGCACGGCGTCCAGGTGTTCGAGGAAGCGGCGGTAGGGCGCGCGGTAGGCTTCGACCCGCTGCGGGTCCGGCGCGGCGGCGCGTGCCGGATCGACCGCCACGTGCGCGGCCACCAGCTGCGCCGGCATGGCCGATCCGCCCTGCGCCCGCTGCAGCGACCACAACGCCTGCAGCGCGGCGCCGAACGCGGCGCCTTCGGTCTGCCGCGGCACTTCCACGTGCAGGCCGAACACATCGGCGACCATCTGCCGCCAGGCCGGGCTGTTGGCGCCGCCGCCGGTCAGCACGATGCTGTCGAAGGCCATGCCGGCGCGGATGAAGGCGTCGAAGCCGTATTTCAGGCTGTAGGTGGCCCCCTCCATCGCCGCACGGTAGAAATTGGCCGGGTCGGCATTGCCCGGATCCAGCCCGGTCATCACGCCCTTGCCATGCGGCAGGTCGGGTGTGCGCTCGCCGTTGAGGAACGGCAGCAGGGTCAATCCGCCGGCGCCGGGCGCACTGGCGGCGATGCGCGCATCGCCCTCGCGGGCGCTGAAGCCGAACAGGCGCGCCACCGATTCGGTGGCCACGGTGCAGTTCATGGTGCAGATCAGCGGCAGCCAGCCGCCGGAGGACGAGCAGAACGCCGCCCAGGCGCCTTCCGCATCGACCACCGGGGTATCGGAGTAGGCGAACAGCGTGCCCGAGGTGCCCAGGCTCATCGCCAGCCGTCCGGGCACGACCGCGCCGGTGCCGAAGGCGGCCATCATGTTGTCGCCGCCTCCGACCGCCACCTGCGTCCCGGCGGGAATGCCCAGTTCCGCGGCGATGGCGGGGGCGACGGCGAACAGCGTCCCGGTCTCCACCAGCGGCGGCAGGCAGGCGGAGAGGTCGCGGTGCGGATCGGTGGCATGCAGCAGTTCCGGCGACCAGCGCCGGCTGCGCACGTCCAGCCAGCCGGTGCCAGAGGCATCGCCGTGCTCGCAGAAATACTCCCCGGTCAGCCAGAAGTTCACGTAGTCGTGCGGCAGCAGGATGTGCGCCAGCGCGGCATAGGCCTGCGGGCGGTGCTTGCGCGTCCACGGCAGCTTGGAGGCGGTGTAGCCGGCCAGGATCGGATTGCCGGCCCGGGCGATGGCGCCGGCAGCGCCGCCGAGCGCGGCCATGATCTCGCCGCACTCGGCCTGGGTGCTGGTGTCGCACCACAGCTTGACCGGCGCCAGCACCCGCCCGGCGGCATCCACCGGCACGAAGCCGTGCTGCTGGCCGGAGACGCCGATGGCCGCCACCCGCGCACGCTGCGCCGGCTCCAGCCGGGCGAAGCAGGCGCGGATGGCGTCGATCCACCATTGCGCATGCTGTTCGCGGCTGCCGTCATCGCCGGCGATCAGTTCCAGCGGCTGGCCATGGCTGGCCACCACCGCGCACGTGCCCGGATCGTAGGCGACCAGCTTGACGCTCTGGGTACCGACATCCAGCCCGACGAACAGTCCGCTCATGGTTGGCGCTCCTGCAGCGGAACCGCTTCCAGCAGAAAAATGTTAGCGCTACCAAAAGCGCGCCAAAAAAAAGCCTCCGGGGAAGAGACGATTGATTCCATGCCGCGGTGATCCGTGTCGTGGGGCCTTGAACTCTAGCAGCAGTACCGGCCACGCGTTGTTGCAATGCGCAACGGGCCAGGCAGGGCCGATGCGGGTGGCGCAGTCGCTACAATGCCCGGTCCATGAATGCCGTCATCCCCCTTCCCGATCCCGCTCCGCGCGCCCGTGATCCCCGCGCGGCCGAGCGCGAACACCACAAGCTCGCCAAGCGCCTGCGCCGCCAGGTCGGCCAGGCCATCGCCGACTTCGGCATGATCGAGGCCGGCGACAAGGTCATGGTCTGCCTGTCCGGCGGCAAGGACAGCTACACCCTGCTGGACATCCTGCTGCAGCTGCAGAAGAAGGCGCCGGTGCCGTTCGAGCTGGTGGCGGTGAACCTGGACCAGAAGCAGCCGGGCTTCCCCGAACACGTGCTGCCGGAATACCTGGCCGGGCTCGGCGTGCCGTACCACGTCATCGAACAGGACACTTATTCGGTGGTCAGCCGGGTGATCCCGGAAGGCAAGACCATGTGTTCGCTGTGCTCGCGCATGCGCCGCGGCTCGCTGTACAGCTACGCCGAGGAGAACGGCTTCACCAAGATCGCGCTGGGCCACCACCGCGACGACATGGTGGCCACGTTCTTCATGAACCTGTTCCACCACGCCAAGATCTCCGGCATACCGCCCAAGCTGCGCAGCGACGACGGCAGGCACGTGGTGATCCGTCCGCTGGCCTATGTGCGCGAGAGCGACATCGTCGACTACGCGGCGGCGCGCCGGTTCCCGATCATCCCCTGCAACCTGTGCGGCAGTCAGGAAAACCTGCAGCGCAGGCAGGTCGGGTTGATGATGAAACAGTGGGAAAAGGACCATCCCGGCCGCATCGAGCAGATCTCGCGCGCCATGGGCGACATCCGTCCCTCGCAGATGGCCGATCCGAACCTGTTCGACTTCCTGGCGCTGGGCCGCCGCGACGACGCGCCGCTGCCCGATGCGCATGCCTGGCTGGCCGGCGGCGACACGCAGGCCGCTCTTCCGCAGGAAGAAGACTGAGGCGGCGTAGTCGCCATGATCCATGCGCCGCGTCGCGGCGCCCTCTCCGGGCGGGAGGATTCCTCCCCCCGATCACGCATTTCGCAGGACATCCATGTTTTTCAAGAATCTCACCCTGTTCCGCTTCCCCACCTCCGTCGATTTCTCCGAGGTCGACACCCTGCTGCCGCACGTGGTGCTCAAGCCGGTCGGCGCGCTGGAAATGAGTTCGCGCGGCTTCATCTCGCCGTTCGGGCGCGAGGAGAAGGAGCAGTTCTCGCACCGCATCGGCGACGCGCTGTGGCTCACCGTCGGCGGCGAGGAGAAGATCCTGCCCGGCGCGGTGGTCAACGACCTGCTGGCGCGGAAGCTCGAAGAGATCGAAGAGAAGGAAGGGCGCAAGCCCGGCGGCCGCGAGCGCAAGCGGCTGAAGGACGACCTGCTGCATGAACTGCTGCCGCGCGCCTTCGTCAAGAGCTCGCGCACCGACGCCTTCCTCGACCTGCAGCACGGCTACGTCGCGGTGGACAGCTCCAGCCGCAAGACCGGCGAGAACGTGATGAGCGACATCCGCGGCATGCTCGGCAGCTTCCCGGCGATGCCGCTGAACGCCGAAGTCGCGCCGCGCGCCATCCTGACCGCGTGGATCGCCGGTGAGCCGCTGCCCGAAGGCCTGAGCCTGGGCGAAGAGTGCGAGATGAAGGACCCGGCCGAAGGCGGCGCGGTGGTCAAGTGCCAGCACCAGGAACTGCGCTGCGACGAGATCGACAAGCATCTGGACGCCGGCAAGCAGGTCACCAAGCTGGCGCTGGTGTTCGAGGACAACCTGTCCTTCGTGCTCGGCGACGACCTGATCGTGCGCAAGCTCAAGTTCCTCGACGGCGCGCTGGACCAGCTCGAGCACATCGACGAGGAAGGCCGCCGCGCCGAACTCGACGCGCGCTTCGCCCTGCAGAGCGGCGAGATCCGCCGCCTGTTCCTGCTGCTGGAACAGGCGTTCAAGCTGAGCAAGGCCGACAGCTGAACCGGGAGTCCACCTACCCGGTCGCCTGACCGGGCAGGGACTATGCTGGGCGCATGGCCAACCTGTTCCGCCGCCTGATCGCACCCGTCGCGCCCGCCATCCAGCGCGACACGGTGCGGCTGCGCCTGGACGATGCCGAGATCGAGGTGCTGCGCGTGCGCGATCCGCGCGCGCGCCGGCTCAAGCTCAGCGTGGACGAGCGCGGCGCGCGGCTGACGATGCCGCTGCGCGCCAGCCTGGTGTCCGGCGAGCGTTTCCTGCAGGCCAACCGGCAATGGCTGCAGCAGCAGTTGGCGCGCTTCGACGGCGACGGACTCATGGCGCCGCCGCTGGCGCTGCGCGGGACCGGCGTGCTGCCGCTGCGCGGTGCGCTGCTGCCGGTGCGCTGGCAGGAGGGGCGTTTCACCCGCATCGAGGTGGACGCCGAAGGCGCCTGCATCCAGTTGCCGGCACGGGCCGGCGACGCCTCGCTGCGCCGCGTGCTGCGCGAGTTCTACGAAGCGCAGATGCGTGCCGACGTCGGGCGCTGGCTGCCGGCCTATCTGCCGGGGCTGTCGCGCGCGCCGGCGCGGCTGCGGCTGAAGGTGATGTCCTCGCAGTGGGGTTCGCTGGCACCGGACGGTTCGATGGCACTGGACTTGGCGCTGGTGCTGGCGCGTCCTTCGGCGTTCGAGTACGTGCTGGTCCACGAACTGTGCCATCTGCTGCAGGCCAACCATTCGCCGGCTTTCTGGGCCGAGGTGGAAGCGCGCTTCCCGCATTGGCGGCAGGAGCGCGATTACCTGCGCGAGGAAGGACGCATGCTCAAGGCGACACTGCGGCAGATGCTGCAGGTGCAGGCACCGGCATAGTGCCCGCGCCGCGGGACCGCCGGCCACCCGGCGGCCCCGCCCGCTTGATGGGGGCGGCGGCCATGGCGGCTTTGCGATTCAGGCGGTGCGCCGCGACGCGATCCCCGCATGGCCGGTGCCGGCCGAGTGATGGAACAGGGAAACCGCTTCGGCCAGGGCCTGTGCCTGCTGTTCCATCGAATGCGCGGCGGCGGTGGCTTCCTCCACCAGCGCGGCGTTCTGCTGGGTGGCTTCGTCCATCTGCACCACGGTCTGGTTGACCTGTTCGATGCCGGCGCTCTGTTCCTGCGAGGCAGCCGAGATCTCGGCCATGATGTCGGTCACCCGCTGCACCGAACTGACGATCTCGCCCATGGTG
>NZ_JASCOS010000049.1:0-24667 GCF_029959705.1 Stenotrophomonas sp. PS02297
CCCCCCGGGCCTCGACGGTGAACTTCCAGGCCGCCTCGCTCTCGCTCCAGCGCCCGCCCGGGTGCATCGCCGACACATGCAGGGTGTAGTCGCCCGGCGGCAGGCCGATGAACTCGACGCTGCGCTGGTTGCCGCGCTCGATCCAGCCGCGGTCCAGTCCTTCCAGGCGGGTGCGGTAGCGGATCCGATCGGACATCAGGTAGCTCAGGCCCACATAGCCCACCGTCACCCGCTGCCCTCCGGGGACCTTGGTGACGCCCTGCGCATGCCAGTGCAGCGGCACGCCGTCCAGCCGCACGCTTTCCACCACCACCGGTGGCGGCAGCCGCTCGCGGAAGTGCTGCAACCGCGCCGGATCGACCATGCTCAGGCCGCCGGCGGTGGCAACCCAATAGGTCCCGTCGCTGCGCAGCGTCGCCGATGGCCCGGTGCTGCCATTGGCCTGCGCGTTGTGCATGCCGTCGATCTCGTTGTAGCGCTCGACCTCGATCCGCGCGCTGCGGCCATCGGCCACGTCGTCCAGCGCGGCCAGGGTGGTGCGCAGCACGCCGCGGTTGCTGCTGATCCAGACGTTGCCCAGGCGGTCGGGCACCATCTCGAACACGGTGTCCACGGGCATGCCCTGCTCCAGCCCGACCCGCGCCAGTTGTCCGTCGCGGTAACGGTAGAGACCGCGGTCGGAGGTGATCCACATCGCATCGCCCACCGGAGTGAAGCCGAAAATGCTGCGCCCGCCTCCCAGGCTATCCACGTCCAGCCGCTGCACGGTGTTTCCGCGCAGCACGCGGATGCCTTCGATGGTGCCGACCCACAAACCGTCGTCGCTGGCCAGCAGGGCAGTGACCAAGCCGCCCGGCATACCCTTCGCCGTGGGCACGTGCACGCCGTCCTCGGTGATGCGCACCAGCCCGCGCTGGGTGCCGGCCCAGATGCCGTTGCCGTCGCGGTCGGCCGACATCACCCGCACATTGCCTGCCGCCAGCCCTTCGGCCCTACCGTAATGGCGGCTGCGGCCATCGCGGTCGATGCGGTAAATGCCATCGCCGAACGTGCCGGCCCACACCGCGCCGTCGCGGCTCTGGACCAGGCTCAATACCGACGGCGCCCTGCCGACGCTGTTGCGCAGCGGCACCGGCACGATGCGGCCGTCGCGCTCGATCCGGTCCAGGCCGGCGGCGCTGCCTACCCACAGGCGCTGCCGGTCGTCCTCCATCACCGCCCGCACGTAGTCCCCGCTCAGGCCATCAGCGGTGGTGCGGTTGCTGAACAGGGTTTCGCGCAGCCGGTATAGACCACCGTTGCCGCCCACCCATATGCTGCCTTCGGCGTCCTCGAACAGGCTGGCGATGCGCCCGCTGCGCACCTGCCGGTTTTCCGGCAGATGCTCCACGCCGCGGCTGCCGAGGCGGAACAGCCCCTGGTTCTCGGTACCCAGCCACAGGTCGCCACGGCGATCCTGCAGCATCGCCGTGGCGTGGGAAATGCCCGGCAGCGAGCGCACCAGCCGCGCGCCTTCCTCCTGCATGCGGTACAGCGCGCCTTCGGCCACGATCCAGAGCGCGCCATCCGGCGCGCGATAGGGCCACGCCGCGCCCGGCGGCAGGCCCAGGCTGGCCGGCGCATCGCGCAGCACGCCGTCGCCGCCGCGCAGCCTCAATCCATCCATCGTGCCGACCCAGACACGGTCCCTGTCATCGACCGCGAGCCAGTTGGACAAGGTCATGTTCACCGGCGCGCCCGGCGGCGGCGCTTCGTAGACGAAGCGACCGTCCGGCGACATATACCCCAGCCCGCGGCCTTCATAGAGCAGCCACAGCCGGCCCTTGCTGTCCTTCTGCATGCCCTGGATCAGCACCTGCGGCGCCGGCGCCCGCTGCGGCCATTGCCGCCAGCGCCCGTCGAGCGTGCGCCGCAGGACGTTGCCGCGCGAGTCGGTCACCCACAGCGCGCCGTCGCGGTCCACGTACAGCCCGCCTATGCCGTTGTCGAGCAGGCCGGGCGTCGTGCTGCGGTCGTAGAGTTCGAAATCCAGCCCGTTGTAGCGCGCCACGCCCTCCCAGGTGGCGAACCAAAGGTGGCCCTCGGGCGTCTGCGCAATGCCACGCAGCGAGTTGTGCGGCAGGCCGTCGCGCGAGGTCCACATGTCGACCGCGTAGTCGCGCAGCGGCGGCGTGCGTTCCGCCGCGGCCACGCCGCCGGCCAGGAGCAGAAGGCACAGCAGCAACAGGACCGGCCAGCTCCGGCGCCCCGGTCCCGGGCTGAGGCGGCGCGATGCGCGGCGGCGAACCGAGGGCATGGCCGGGCTGTCGGTGCGTTCGGACTGCTGCGGCGATGTCATGTGCACGAACAGGCGGGGAGTGCGCACATGGTAGGGGGATTACCCGCCCCGCGCAGCCCCGGTCCGCGGCCAGGGACGCCGCTCAGCGATGGCGGGCGGCGCGTTCGACCCGGTTGCGGCCGGCATTCTTGGCGCGGTAGCGCACCGTGCCGGCCACCTCCATCAGGGCTCCCGGGGATGGCCCGGCAGCGGCCTCCGCCAAGCCGATGCCAAGCGCTACCGGCCGCCGGCGCGACATCGGACGGGTCCAGCCGCGCCACCGCCTCGCGCAGGCACCAGCGCCGCGCCAAAGCGGCAGCAACGGCACGAACGCCTCCCCGTGCAGGCGGGCAAGGAAATCGTCGGGCCGGCATACCGCTCCCGCCACCTGCGCGATGCGGCGCATCGCCAACCGCGCGGGAGCGCTCCTCGTTGAGCCGCTTGAAATGATCGATGCCGGGGATCGCCCGCGACAACGACGTACCCGCGTGATCTCCACCACCGCGCGCTCCTCGAAGGCGCGCCGGTTGCGCAGGCCGGTCGGCGTACCGCGGCAGGCCTGCGGTTCCAGCAGCTGCACCTGCGCGCCCAGCCGGCCCGGTTTCTCGCGGTCGGCGGCGGCCGGGCATCCGGCCTGCCGCTTCAGCTCGTCCGCGCGCTCCCCGGCCAGGTGACCACCGCTTCCAGCCCGCCGTCGGGGTGGTTGCGCAGGACCAGGCTGGCGCCATTTTTCTCGGCCAGCGTGCGGGCGATGGTCAGGCCCAGGCCGGCGCCGCCGGTCTCGCGCGACCGCGAGGTTTCCAGGCGCAGGAACGGCGTGAACACCGCCTCCAGTTCATCCGGCGCCAGGCCCGGTCCGTGGTCGCGGATGCGCACCTCGACCTCCCCGTTCCGCGCCTGCGCACGGATATGCGCCGAGTGCCCGTACTTGACCGCGTTGTCCACCAGGTTGGAGAACAACCGGTGCACCGCCAGCGGACGCAGCCGCAGCACCGCGCCGCAGCCCTGCTCGAACTCGACTTCATGCCCCGCTTCGGCCGCATCCTCGGCCACGCTCTGCAGCAGCGAATCCACGTCCAGCACCACGCGCTGCTCGGCGCTCTCGGCGCTGCGCGCCAGCTCCAGGCCCTCGCGGATCAGCGCCTGCATCGCCGCCAGGTCGGCGATCAGGCGTTCGCGCAGGGATTCGTCGGCCACGTTCTCCAGCCGCAGCCGCAGCCGCGTGAGCGGCGTCTGCAGGTCGTGGGTGATCGCCGCCAGCATCTGCGTGCGCTCGCCGATATGCCGCTGCAGGCGCTGCTGCATGGCATTGAAGGCTTCGGCCGCGCGGCGCACCTCCTGCGGCCCATCCACCGGCAGCGGATCGCGCTGCAGGTCCTGGCCCAGTTCGGTGGCCGCGTCCGCCAGCCGCTGCAGCGGCGAACTGGCGATGCGCGCGACCACGTAGGCCAGCCCACCGATGGCCAGCGACAGCAGCGACAGGAACAGCGGGTCAAAGGCAAAGACGCTGATGCGCGCCGTCGCCGGATACTGCAGCGCCAGCCGCAGCGGCGTGCCGTCGCTCAGGGTCAGTTCCACCAGGCGGCAGCGCGGCGGCACCACCGCCGGATAGCGGTTGCGCAGATGCTGCGACAGCCGCGTGCGCTGCGGCAGGAGCTCCGGCAACGGCAGCAGGCAGGCGCGGAAATTGGTGACATGCACGCGCGCCTCGGCCACCGGTCCCTCGCGGTTGTCCAGGACATGCATCAGCGGCACGTCCTCCTCGCCGACATTGGCATCGCTCGGTGCCAGGCGCACGCTCGCCCCGCCGGTTTCCAGCAGGCGCGCGCGCAGCTCGGGGTTGCCCTCGAGCAGGGCGACGAAGCCCTGCAGGCGGTCGGCCATGCGCATCAGGTTCTGCTGCTCGAACTCCTGGCGGCGGCGCGCCTCGGCCAGCAGCGTGGCCCCGATCGCCGCGGCCATCATGCCGACCAGCAGGATGACGAACAGCCGCCCTGCCATCGACGCCAGGAACCGCCGCAGCCGCCCCATCATCCCAGCGTCACCACGCCGGCGAACACATAGCCTTCGTTGCGCACGGTCCTGATCAGGCCGCCGGCGTCGCCGAGTTTCTGCCGCAGCCGGCTGACCTGCAGGTCGATGGCGCGGTCCTGCGCCTCGTAGCTGCGGCCGCTGCTCAGCGCGACCAGCTGCTCGCGCGACAGCACCTTGTTGGCATGGCCGACGAATACCCGCAGCAGGCGGAACTCGGCACCGGACAGCATCACCACGCGCCCGGCCGGATCGACCAGGTGGCGCCGCTCCAGGTCGAACAACCAGCCGGAGAACGCCGCCCTGCGCATTGCCAGCGGTTCGAGGTTGGCCGGCAGCGCCTCGGTCCGGCGCAGCACGTTGCGGATGCGCGCCAGCAGTTCGCGCGGCTCGAACGGCTTGGCCAGGTAATCGTCGGCGCCCATCTCCAGGCCGAGCACGCGGTCGATCGGCTCGGAGCGGGCGGTAAGCATGATCACCGGCGTGCTGGAACGCGCGCGCAGCTCCCGGCACAGCGCCAATCCATCCTCGCGCGGCAGGTTGAGGTCGAGCACGATCAGGTCGATGTGTTCGCGCGCCAGGGCATGGCGCATCTCGGCGCCATCGCGGGCCGTGCTCACCGTATAGCCGGTGCGGCCGAGCTGCTCGGCCAGCAGTCCGCGGATGTCGCTGTCGTCGTCGACCACCAGCAGGCGATGCATGGTCAGGGCCTCCATCGTGGGCAAGGGCGCCATGCTACCCGAGCAGGGCGCGCATCCGGCACGTAGCGGTGCCGGCATCGCCCCGCTCGACGCCGCCGCGCGCCTCAGTGCGCGTCCCCCGCATCGGCCCAGCCCAGGTCCGGCTCGGCGTGGTAGTGGATGCCCAGGGCATCCAGGTGCGGGCGCAGGGCGCCCATGCGCCGCAGGAAGCCGGCGTAGCCGCGACGCTCCGCCGGACTCCACGCCACCTCGGCCACCGCCGCCAGGCGCGGCCACAGGTGGTCGTCCGCCGCCGCATCGGTATGCACGAATTCGGTCCACAGCGCCGCCTCGACCCCCACCGCCGTCCTGTAGGGCGTCGGGTCGAACCCGTAGACCCGCGCCAGCGGCACGCCCTCGGCGCGGCACCAGTCGGCGCCGGGCTGGCCCGCGTAGTTGCCATGGTCGATGTACAGGTACGAACAGGGCGACAGGATCAACGGATGCCCCTTGGCGACCGCCGCGTCGATGGCATAGCCGTCGTTCCACAGCTGCAGCAGCGCATCGGGCTTCATCGCGGCCACCGAGCCCTCCTCCCATACGATGGGCGTGCGCCCCATCGCTTCCACCATCGCCGCGGTGCGCGCCACGAAATCGGCGTACAGCGGATGCTTGATCTCGTCGCCGCCGATATGGATTTCGCGGGACGGGAAGATCGCCAGCACTTCTTCCAGCACATCGCGGACGAAGGGATATACGACCTCCGGCTTCTCCAGGCAGAACACGCTGAAGCCCACTTCCACGCCCGAGTAGGTGGACAGGTTCGCCACGTCATTGCAGGCCAGTTCGTTGTACGAGGCCAGCGCCGCCTGCACGTGCCCGGGCATGTCGATCTCCGGCACCAGGGTGACGCCGCGCGCCTGCGCGTAGGCCACCAGATGCTTCAGTTGTTCCTGCGTGTAATAGCCGGCGCGCCCGCCGGTCACCGCGCTGGCGCCGCCGGTTTCCACCAGCTTCGGGTGGCGCTTGATCTCGATCCGCCAGCCCTGGTCGTCGGTCAGGTGCAGGTGCAGCCGGTTCAGTTTGAACAGCGCCATGCGGTCGATGTGCTTTTCCAGGTATTCGACCGGCAGGAAACTGCGGGCCACGTCCAGCGACAGGCCGCGCCAGCGGTAGGCCGGTGCGTCGACGATCGCCACGCGCGGCAACCGGTATTCCGGGCCGGCATTGGCCGGCAGCAGCTGGCGCAGGCTCTGCACCGCATGCAGCAGGCCGGTGTCGGTGCGCGCGCTCAGGTGGATCGCATCGTCCACCACCAGCCGGTAGCCCTCCTCGCCCAGCGCCGCATCGTCGACCAGTTGCAGCCGCAGGGGCGTGGCCGCGCCCGTCGTGGCGATATGCAGCGTCGCCAGCAGTTCGGCCAGCGCACGCCCGGCCATGGGCGCGGCGCTCCCGCCTTCCACCGCCACCGCCGCGGATATCCGCAGCTCGCCGGGGCGCGTCTCCATCGAGCGCGGCAAGGGCACGACATGCGCCACCGGCGCCGGCGCGTCGGCGGCCACGGCCGGTACCCGGTGCGCGCATCCAGCCCCCACGACGAGGGCCAGGCAGAGCGACAGGACTTCAAGCTTGAAAAGCGGTTTCATCTCGAGCGTCGGCCGGCAGGGAGGACACCGGCATTCTGCCGGCGCCGGCGCGGCGCCACCACCCCGCGCGGGTGGCCGCCGCCCTTCCCGCCGCCATCAGTCGGCGTTCTTGACGACCTTGCCGTCCTTGACGATGACGGCGAAGTTGCGCGCCGGGTCGGCGATCACCTGCAGGTCTTCCAGCGGGTTGCCCTGCACCAGCAGCAGGTCGGCCAGCGCGCCTTCCTCGACCACGCCCAGCCGCCCCGCATAGGGACTGCGCAGGCCGGACAGCGCCAGCAGCTCGGCGTTGTCGTGCGTGACCATCTTCAGGATCTCCGCCGGCGTGAACCATTCGCGCAGGCCGAGGATGAAATCGTTCTGCTCGGCATTGAGCTCGGGCTCGAACAGGAAGTCGGTGCCCCAGGCCAGGCGCACGCCGGCGCGCTTGGCCATGGCCCACATCCGCGCCTGCCCTTCGATCACCGGCTTGCGCTTCTCGCGGCGCAGCGGATCCATGTTCTCCGTGCTCGGGCGCAGGGTCTGGCTGGACAGCCACACGCCGCGGCTGGCCATCAGCTTCAGCGTGTCCTCGTCCAGCAGCTGCCCATGCTCGACGCACTTCACCCCGGCCTCGATGGCGCGGCGCACCGCGCGCACCGTGTAGGCATGCACGGTCACGTAGGTTCCCCAGTCCTCGGCCGCCTCCACCGCCGCGCGCATCTCGTCCAGCGTGTACTGGGTGACGTCCACCGGGTCGTAGGCCGAGGAGGTGCCGCCACCAGCCATCAGCTTGATCTGGCTGGCGCCCCCGCGCAGGTTCTCGCGCACCGCGGCCAGGACTTCGTCGCGCCCGTCGGCGATGAAGGTGGCGCCCATTTCCTCGGCCAGCGCCGGCTTGCCGAAGAACCGGCGCGAGCGCTCATGCGGCTGGCGCATGTCGCCGTGCCCGGCGGTCTGGCTGATGGTGGCGCCCGCGGGCCAGATGCGCGGCCCGCGCACCTGGCCGGCATCGATCGCCGCCTTCAGTTCGAAGATCGGGCCGCCGACATCGCGCACGCTGGTGAAACCGCGCAGCAGGGTCCGCTCGGATTCGGCGGCCACCTTGGCCGCCAGCTTTTCCGGAGCGCCGGCCGACGCCAGCAGGTCCGCCTGCGACAGCGCGGTGAACGTGCTGTGCCAATGCGCGTCGATCAATCCCGGCATCAGGGTGCGGCCGCGGCCATCGATGACCCGGGCCTTCGGCGAGGCCGCCGCCGCACCGATGGCGGCGATGCGGTTGCCGCGCACCAGGACATCGACGGGCGTTCCCAGCCTGCCGCGCACGGTATCCAGCACACGCACGTCGCGGAACAGCAGTTCGTCGTCCGCGGCGCCGCTCTGGGCGAAGGCCGGCACCGCGGAACACAGCGCCAGCAGCAGGGACAGGGGACGCATCAGGCGGGTGAAGGACATGACGGATTCTCCATGGGGATGCCGGCGCCCGGTCCAGCGGGCAAGCCAGTATAGGTCCCCATCGCGACCGCCATGCCGCGCCATCGCTCCGGGGCCGGCGCGCCCATCGAGGCAGCGCGGTGGGCCGGTGGCCGGCGCGCCGGCCAGGCATCGACCTGGCCGGCGCCGCATGCATCAACGCTCGGCGAACACCGGCTCCAGCAGGCGGAAAGTACCGGCGTCGGCGTCCATCTCCACGCGCCCGCCGACCGGCACGATGAACTGTTCGCGGATATGGCCGATCATCGCGCCGCGGTAGGCCGGGATCTTCAGCGGTGCGATGTAGTCGGCGAACAGCTGGTCCAGCGTGAGCGAGCCATAGCCGTCGCCGGGCTTGCAGCTGGTGCATTCGCCGAAGATGAAGCCGGCGATCCGGTCCAGCGCCCCCATCAGCTTCAGCGTGCTGAGCATGCGATCGACGCGGTAAGGCGCCTCTTCCACATCCTCCAGGAACAGGATCTTGCCGCTGAAGTCCGGCATGTAGGGCGAGCCGGCCAGCGCCGTCAGCACCGTCAGGTTGCCGCCCACCAGTTCGCCGCGCGCCTTGCCGCCGGCGATCGTGCTGGTGCGGTTCTTGCGCGGCACCAGTTCGTCATCGCTGTCGACGCTGTTGCGGTACTCCATCAGTTCGCGCTTGAAGAACAGGCGCTCGAACTGGTCCACGTTGAACCGGTTCCAGCTGCCCGAACCGATCGGCCCGTGGAACGTGACCAGCCCCGTCTTCGCCTGGATCGCGCAATGCAGGGCGGTGATGTCCGAATAGCCCAGCAGCACCTTGGGATTGGCGCGGATGGCGGCGTAATCCAGCAGCGGCAGCAGGCGCGCCGCACCGGAACCGCCGCGCACGCAGACGATGGCCTTGACCTGGCGGTCGGCGAACATGGCGTTCAGGTCACCGGCGCGCTCGTCGTCGGTGCCCGCCAGGTGCCCGTAGCGGGACCCGTAATGGGCGCCAGTCTTGACCTTGAAGCCCAGTGCCTCCATCGCTTCGCGCGCCAGCTGCAGGCCGAGCTGGTCGCTGCTGGCCGCCGACGGACTGACCAGCCCCACCGTGTCGCCTTTTTCCAGCGGGACCGGCAGCAGCCGCCCGCCGCGCTGCGCCGCCAGCGCGCTGCCCGTCCCGATCAGGGGCAACAGGGCGCCGGCCAATGCCGTGCCGCCGATGAATCGCCGTCTGTCCATGCCATAGCCTGCCGAAGGAATGTGCGGGCGAGAGTAGCAACCAGCGCAGAGAGCGGACAGCCCGGTCCCAACGGCAGGCGAGCGGGCGGAAACACCCTGGAAAACCGCTTCATCCAAGGTGGGGAGCGGCTTTCCGCGCCCGCCGGGAAGCCCGGGCCATAACCGCGCGGCATGGATGCCGCACGATCCGTCATGGCCGCGCGTGGCTCACATGTTGCGCCGGTACTCTCCGCCGACGTCGTACAGCGCGTGGCTGATCTGGCCCAGGCTGTGGGTCTTGACCGCCTCGATCAACGCCTCGAACACGTTGCGGCGTTCGCGCGCGGTCTTCTGCAGATAGGCCAGGCCGTGGCCGTCATGGACTTCGGCGGCAGCGGCGCCGGCATCGATCTCATGACTGTGCGAGGTCTCCCCCGCCGGCGCCAGCGCATTGCGGTTGCGCTGCCAGTTGCGCACGTTCTCGATCTGCTGGCCCTTTTCTTCCTCGGTCGAGCGGATCAGTTCGATCTCGGTCGCCACTTCGCCGGCATGCTCCTTCGGCAGGAACATGTTGACGCCGACCAGCGGCAGGCTGCCGTCGTGCTTCTTGTGCTCGTAGTACAGCGACTCTTCCTGGATCTTGCCGCGCTGGTACATGGTATCCATCGCGCCGAGCACACCGCCGCGTTCGCTGATCGCCTCGAACTCCTTGTAGACGGCTTCCTCGACGATGTCGGTGAGCTTGTCGACGATGAAGCTGCCCTGCCACGGGTTCTCGCAGAAGTTAAGCCCCAGCTCCTTGTTGATGATCATCTGGATCGCCACCGCGCGGCGCACGCTTTCCTCGGTCGGGGTGGTGATGGCCTCGTCGTAGGCGTTGGTGTGCAGGCTGTTGCAGTTGTCGAACAGCGCATACAGCGCCTGCAGCGTGGTGCGGATGTCGTTGAACTGGATCTCCTGCGCGTGCAGGGAACGGCCCGAAGTCTGGATGTGGTACTTCATCATCTGGCTGCGCTCGTTGGCGCCGTAGCGCTCGCGCATCGCGCGCGCCCAGATGCGGCGGGCGACGCGGCCGATGACGGTGTATTCCGGGTCCATGCCGTTGGAGAAGAAGAACGACAGATTGGGCGCGAAGTCGTCGATCTTCATGCCGCGCGCGAGGTAGTACTCGACGATGGTGAAGCCGTTGGACAGAGTGAAGGCCAGCTGGCTGATCGGGTTCGCCCCGGCCTCGGCGATGTGGTAGCCGGAGATCGACACCGAATAGAAGTTACGCACGCCGTGGTCGACGAAGTACTGCTGGATGTCGCCCATCATGCGCAGCGCGAATTCGGTGGAGAAGATGCAGGTGTTCTGCGCCTGGTCCTCCTTGAGGATGTCGGCCTGCACGGTGCCGCGTACGGTGGACAGCGTGGCGGCCTTGATCCGCGCATAGGTATCGGCGTCCAGCAGCTGGTCGCCGGTGACACCGAGCAGGCCCAGGCCGAGGCCGTCGTTGGTCGGCGGCAGCTCGCCGTGGTACTGCGGCCGGACGCGGCCGTCGAACATCGCCGCGATCTTCTTCTCCGCCGCGGCCCAGCGCGCCGGATCTTCCTTCAGGTATTTCTCCACCTGCTGGTCGATGGCGGTGTTCATGAACATCGCCAGGATCATCGGCGCCGGGCCGTTGATGGTCATCGACACCGAGGTGGTCGGCGCGCACAGGTCGAAGCCGGAGTACAGCTTCTTCATGTCGTCCAGCGTGGGGATGTTGACGCCGGAATTTCCGATCTTGCCGTAGATGTCCGGGCGCGGCGCCGGGTCCTCGCCGTACAGGGTGACGCTGTCGAAGGCGGTGGACAGGCGCGCGGCCGGCTGGCCGACGCTCAGGTAGTGGAAGCGGCGGTTGGTGCGCTCCGGCGTGCCCTCGCCGGCGAACATGCGGATCGGATCCTCGCCGCTGCGCCGGTACGGGTACACGCCGCCGGTGTACGGATAGGAACCGGGCAGGTTCTCCTTCTGCAGGAACACCAGCAGTTCGCCCCAGCTGCGGTAGGTGGGTGCGGCGATCTTCGGGATCTGCTGGTGGCTGAGCGACTCGCGGTAATTCTCCACGCGGATGGTCTTGCCGCGCACCTGGTATTCGTTGACCTCGTCGGTGATCGATTTCAGCCGCGCCGGCCATTCGCGCAGCAGGCGCAGCGCTTCGGAATCCAGCGACTGCACCGCATCGTTGTAGCGCTGGCGCAGGGTGCGCAGGCTGGTGTCGATGGAAGCGTCGGTCAGCGCGTCGGCCGGGTACAGGTCCAGCGCGGACGGCAGCGCGGCGTCGCCCAGCTCCTTCAGCGCCTGCCAGCAGCCCTGCGCGCGCTCAGCCACGTCGGCCTGCGACTCGATGCGGGCGTTGATCGAACGGCCCTGCTCGGCGATCTCGGCCAGGTAGCGCACGCGGCTGCCGGGAATCAGCACGGTGGCGCGCGGCTCCTTCAGCGTGGTGTCGATGGCCGGGACCAGGTCGCAGTGCCCTGCACCCTCGCCGTTCCCCGCCCCCCGCTTCGCACGCAGCAGCCGGCACAGGTTGGCGAACATCCAGCTGATGCCCGGGTCGTTGAACTGCGAGGCGATGGTCGGGTAGACCGGCACGTCCTCGTCCTTCATCGCGAAGGCCACGCGGTTGCGCTTCCACTGCTTGCGCACGTCGCGCAGCGCGTCCTCGGCGCCGCGCTTGTCGAACTTGTTGAGCACCACCAGCTCGGCGTAGTCGAGCATGTCGATCTTTTCCAGCTGGCTCGGCGCGCCGAAATCGCTGGTCATCACGTACATCGGGAAATCGACCAGGTCGACGATCTCCGAGTCGCTCTGGCCGATGCCGGCGGTCTCGACGATCACCAGGTCGTAGGCCAGCGACTTGAGGAAGCCGATGCAGTCGCGCAGCACGGTGTTGATCGCCGCGTGCTGGCGGCGCGTGGCCATCGAGCGCATGTACACGCGCGGGCTGCGCAGCGAGTTCATGCGGATGCGGTCGCCCAGCAGCGCGCCACCGGTGCGGCGCCGGGTCGGGTCGACCGAAACCACCGCGATGCGCATCTGCGGGAAGCTGGCCAGGAAACGGTTGAGCAGTTCGTCGGTGACGCTGGACTTGCCGGCGCCGCCGGTGCCGGTGATGCCGATCACCGGAGTCCTGCCGCCGGCCAGCTGCCACTGCCTGCGCAGGTGCGCCAGTCCGGCCTCGCCGAAGGCTCCGTCCTCCAGCCGCGACAGCATGCGGCCGATGGCGATCTCGTCGCCGATGCCGGGAACTCCATCGTCGTCCGGCGCCGGCGCCGCGTCGCGGGCATGGCCGGCACGCGCCACCACGTCCTCGATCATCTCCACCAGGCCCATCTTCATGCCGTCGTTGGGGTGATAGATGCGCTCGACGCCGTAGTCCTGCAGCTCGCGGATCTCCTCCGGGGTGATGGTGCCGCCACCGCCGCCGAACACCTTGATATGGCCGGCCCCGCGCTCCCTGAGCATGTCGACCATGTACTTGAAGTACTCGACATGGCCGCCCTGGTAGGACGACAGCGCGATGGCGTCGGCGTCTTCCTGCAGCGCTGCGCGCACCACGTCCTCGACGCTGCGGTTGTGGCCCAGGTGGATCACTTCCGCGCCCTGCGCCTGGATCAGCCGGCGCATGATGTTGATGGCCGCGTCGTGGCCGTCGAACAGGCTGGCGGCGGTGACGAAGCGCAGCGGGCTGGTTTCCGGCTGGCTCTGCGGCAGGTGGGTGGCGGGAGTACTCATGGGCCGTACGACATCTCGGTTTCTGTTGAAACCGATGATAGGGCCGCCCGTCCCGCAGGTCAGGTTGCAGCGCAGCGTGAACCTGCCGCCACGCCGCCCTTCGGTCCGGCCACGCACCGCCGCGGCCAGCCTGGGCCGTGCCCCGCGCCGGACCGGCCACTACGTGAACATCCGCCGACCGCCGAATGCATTAGAATGACGCCACGCGACCCCGTCACCCCAACGACGAAGTCGCATTTTTGTTTTCTGGCCCGCCAGTTGCCTGCAGGATCACGGACGTTGTCGCAGTAACGCCCATCGGAGCTTCCATGCTTTTCGAAACCCTCGCCACTTCCGGCCACGAACAGGTCGTGTTTTGCCACAACCGCGAAGCCGGCCTGAAGGCGATCATCGCCATCCACAACACCACGCTCGGCCCGGCCCTGGGCGGCGTGCGCATGCGCCCCTACGCCAACAGCGACGACGCGCTGCGCGACGTGCTGCGCCTGAGCCGCACCATGACCTACAAGAACGCGCTGGCGGGGCTGAACGTCGGCGGTGGCAAGGCGGTGATCATCGGCGACCCGCGCACCGACAAGAGCGAGGTGCTGTTCCGCGCCTTCGGTCGCCAGGTCGAGGCGCTGGGCGGACGCTACATCACCGCCGAGGACGTCGGCAGCGACGTCAACGACATGGAGCAGATCTACTTGGAGACCGGCTACGTCACCGGCGTGCACCAGGTCCATGGCGGCTCCGGCGACCCGGCCCCGTTCACCGCCTACGGCGCGCTGCAGGCGCTGATGGCCGCGGTCAACCGCAAGTTCGGCCACGAGGAGATCGGCAAGGTCAGCATCGCCGTGCAGGGCCTGGGCCACATTGGCATGGAGCTGGTGAAGCTGCTGCGCGAGCGCGGCGCCAAGCTGTACGTGACCGACCTGGACCCTGTGCTGGTGCAGCGCGCGGTCACCGAGTACGGCTGCGAGGCGGTCAAGCCCGACGCCATCTACGACGTGGCCGCCGACGTGTTCGCGCCCTGCGCGATGGAAGGCGCCATCGGCATGGAGACGCTGGACCGGCTCAAGGCCAAGGTCATCTGCGGCACCGCCAACAACCAGCTGGCTAGCCACGCCGTGGGCGACGAGCTGTACAAGCGTGGCGTGCTGTGGGCGCCTGACTACGCGGTCAACGCCGGCGGCGTGATGAACGTCTCGCTGGAGATCGACGGCTACAACCGCGAGCGCGCCATGCGCCTGATCCGCAGCATTTACCACAACCTCGGCCGCATCTTCGACCTGTCCGAACGCGACGACATCTCGCCGCAGCGCGCGGCCGACCGCATCGCCGAGGCGCGCATCGAATCCATCGGCAAGCTGAAGATGCCGCTGGGCCGCGCCACGCCGCGCATGAGCCGCCTGCGCGGCGAGTAAGCGCCGCATTCCGTGGGGCGTCCCATGGACATGAAAAAGGCGGGCGCCCCTGTCGCCCGCCTTTTTCGTGCCCGCCCCCGGAAACTCAGAACGCGCGCAGGAAACGCAGCGACAGCTGCCGGTTGTCGCCGCGCCCGCCGAAGCGCTGGTCGTAGCCCAGCGACAGCCGCGCATCGCGCGACAGCCACGAATCGACCGATACGCCGAACAGCCCGGCCGCACGCGAAGACTGCAGGCCGTACAGCGGCGCCCACGCATCGATGCCGGTGAAGCGTGCGTCCAGCTGCATGCCGCTGGCGGACAGCGCCTGCTGCCATTCGGCGTAGCCGTTCACCTCCAGCCCGTGCCAGCGGTAGTTGCCGCGCAGGCCGGCAAGGGCCCGCACCTGGCTGGAATGCCAGCCACCGGCACTCAGCCCGAATCCGTAACCGCCCTGTTCGGCGAACGCGTCGCTCTCGATGCGGGCATAGTCGGCCCCCAGATAGGGCGTGAACGAGGCGCCCGCCCCGCCAAAGCGATAGCCCGCCTCGGCACTGCCGGACAGGAAGCGGCCGTCATAGCGCGCCGCCACCCCGGTGCGTTCGCCGCCCAGCAGCAGCCCGCGATCCAGCTCGCGCCGATAGCGTCCGAAACCGAGCTGCCCCAGCGTGTACGCCTGGCCCCACTGCTGCCCGGCATAGAACTGGGCCTGGGTCTGGCGGTCACGACCGCGATCCCCCGCCACGCCGCTGGCGATGCTCGCCTGGGTCTGGCCGAAGGCGAAACCAAGCCGCGCCGCGCCCATCCCCGTCTCGCGCCCCAGCATCCAGCCACCCAGGCTGTAGCTGCTGCCGGCATAGCCGCCTTGCCCACCACCTCCCAGCGAACGCGACCAGGCACCATCGGCCAGCGCAGCGTTGCCATCGCCGAACTGCGCAGACAGCGCACGCCGGTTCATGTCGATGCTGTCGAAGGTCATCGCCGTCGCCAGCGCATGCGTCTCGCCGGACAGGCTGCGCAGGCTCGTGCCCAGCCCATCGAAACCGCCGCCCCCCTGCTGCAGCGCGCTGGCCCCGGCCGCGAACGAACCCGCCTGCAGGCCGGCATCGCCGTCGAGCAGTTCGAACGCACGCTCCACCCGCTGCGCCGCCGACATCGCCATCGCGTTCATTCCCGCGCTCTGCGCGGCTGCGGTCACGCTGACCCGCTGCAGGTCCAGCCATGCGTTGTGGCTGTCGTACCCGTACCCGGTCTGCAGCAGGACGACACCGGCATTCTGGGTGGCGCTGGCCGCCACGTTGAACTGCCCGCTGACGCCGCCGTCGGCGTGGATCAGGTCCTGTCGCTTGCCATCCTGCGCCACGTAGCCGCTCACCACCCCGTTGACCAGCACGCCACCGCCCTCCAGCGTCGCCGTACCGGTCACCTGCAGGGCATTGACCCCCAGCGCGATCAGCAACCGGGAGCCGTTGCGCTGCACGTAGTTGCCGTCGATGGTGCTGCTGTTTCCACCGCCCAGCATCACGATGCTGGCGCCGTTGTCGACATTGCCGGTCACCCGGGTGGTGCCGCCCATGAACTGCAATGCCGCCTGCGTCGGGTTGGCCGCCTGCGCCAGGAGGGTGACGTTGGAGCGTATCGAGGCGCCATCGCGCAATGCCAGCGTGCCCAGCTCGATGCGGGTGGCGCCGCCGTAAGTATTGCTTCCGGCCAGCGTCAGGGCGCCGACGCCCTGCTTGACCAGACCACCGGCGCCGCTGATCGAATTGCTCCAGACCGAGTTCAGGCCGGTCTGGTTGACGTTGACCGTCACCTCGCCCCAGTCGAACTTCGCCGGCCCCTGCACCGCCTTGCCGACGTTGAGCAGGCCATAGCCGAACACCGCGTCCGGCCCCGGATCGCCGAGGTCGGTTGCGGTGCCCAGCAGGGTCTGCCGTACCAGGTTGTTGTCGAAATACGGGAACGCCTGCCACACCAGGGCCGCCGCGCCGGATACCAGCGGTGCCGCATAGGAGGTGCCGCTGCCGTAGTAATAGGACAGGTTCGATGCCGTGGCATTGGGGCCGACGAACGCGGCGGTACCGGGCGCGACCAGGCAGTAGTTCTTCGCCACGCCGCAGGCGTTGGAGTAATCGGCCAGTTTGCTCGGGTTGGCCGTATCCAGCGCCGCCACCGCCAGCCAGCCGCGTTCGAGATCGGCAGCCGGCAAGCTGCCGCCCACGCCCGGCTGGCTCGGCAGCGCCGCCATGTCGCTGGGATTGGCGCGCGATTCGTTGCCGGTGGCGAATACCACCAGCCCGTCGTTGGCGGCGATGAAAGGGCGGTATTCGGCGGCGATCTGAGCCGTCACCGTCGGCCGCGTCCAGTACAGGCCACCCCAGGAGTTGTTCATGATGCGCACGCCGGCGCGGATCAGGTCGTTGTGGATGCCCGTCATCCCCAACCCGCCGGTCACCTCGTTGCCCTGCCCCGACCCGTCGTCCTTGGGCCGCTCGTCGTTGATGATTCGCGCCGACACAATCTGCGCGCCTGGCGCGATGCCGCCCGGCCATTGACCGGCCGCCGCGCCCGCCGCCAGCTGCGCCACCGTGGTGCCATGGCCGACCACGTCGTCCACCGCCAGGTTGTTCTTGTCGCTCACGTAGTTGAAGTTGGCCACCACGCGCCCGGCCAGGGTCGGATGGTTGCGCATCACGCCCGAATCGACCACGCCGATGCGGATGCCGGCGCCGGTGAAGCCGGCCGCCTGCGCGGCCTTGGCGTTGGTCAGCGCCAGGTGCGCGTCCATCGCCGGCTGCGGCGTGGTCGAGGTCGGCGGCGGCGAAGTCGGTGGCGGCGCGGGCGGCGGCGTGGACTTGGTGCCGCCACCGCCGCCGCAGGCTGCCAGGGCCACCGCCAATGAAGCCGCCAGTACGTTGCGAACCCGTGGTGTGCTGCGCATTCCCTTTCTCCCCCCAAGACCCGCCGGACAGCGAATTCCATTCAGGTATTGCCACCTGCCGGCCATGCGGTGGCTCACCTTCTATACTGCAACGACAAACCGCTGTCTGCCGGGATGTGCCGTTGGTCCAATGGGCACGCCGCCAGTGGATTTCGATAATCGTTGCAGGATACAACCGAGACCGCACATGTCCGACATCGTCATCGCCGCCGCAAAGCGCACTGCCATCGGCTCCTTCCTCGGCCAGTTCAACGGCGTCCCCACCCCGACCCTTGGCGCCACGGCGATCCGCGCGGCCATGGAACAGTCCGGCATCGCCGCCGACGACGTTTCCGAAGTGATCATGGGCTGCGTGCTGCCGGCCAACCTCGGCCAGGCGCCGGCGCGCCAGGCCTCGCTGGCCGCCGGCCTGCCGACCAGCGCCGGCTGCACCACGCTCAACAAGGTCTGCGGCTCGGGCATGAAAGCGATCATGCTCGGCCACGATCTGATCAAGGCCGGCTCGGCCAGCATCGTGGTTGCCGGCGGCATGGAATCCATGTCCAACGCGCCGCACATGCTCCCCAACTCGCGCACCGGCAACCGCTACGGCAACTTCCAGGCGGTGGACCACATGGCCTGGGACGGCCTGACCAACCCGTACGACGGCCAATCGATGGGCGTGTTCGCCGAAGCGGCGGTGAGCAAGTTCGGCTTCACCCGCGAGGAGCAGGACGCCTACGCAATCGAGTCGGTCAAGCGCGCGCAGGCCGCGCAGGCCGATGGCGCGTTCAAGGACGAGATCGTCCCGGTCAAGGTCGCCACCCGCAAGGGCGAAGTCGAGTTCGACCAGGACGAACAGCCGGGCAAGTCCGACATTGCCAAGGTCCCGACCCTGAAGCCGGCCTTCAAGAAGGACGGCAGCGTTACCGCCGCCAGCTCCTCCAGCATTTCCGACGGCGCCGCCGCCGTGGTGCTGCTGGCCGCCGACGAGGCCGCGCGCCGCGGCATGCAGCCGCTGGCCCGCATCGTCGCCCACGCCACCTTCTCGCAGGAACCGGAGTGGTTCACCACCGCGCCGATCGGCGCCATCGGCAAGGTGCTGGAAAAAGCCGGCTGGAACATCGCCGACGTGGACCTGTTCGAGATCAACGAAGCCTTCGCCGTGGTGGCGATGGCGCCGATCCGCGAACTGGGCATTCCGCACGCCAAGGTCAACGTCAACGGCGGCGCCTGCGCGCTGGGCCATCCGATCGGCGCATCGGGCGCACGTCTGGTGGTCACGCTGGTGAACGCCTTGCGCACCCGCGGCTTCAAGCGTGGCATCGCTTCCCTCTGCATCGGCGGCGGCGAAGCGACGGCCATCGCCATCGAATTGATTTGATTGGACTTAATGCCTTTTCAACAAAAATGAATGCGCGTTCGCTTGACAGTCGAAATCGGCTTGTCATCATGTTCACGGCGCGCATTGGCGCGTTAGCCAATTTCCACGACGAGGATTCACAAATGAGCATCAACAAGCTGCTGATCGCGATGACCCTGGGCCTGGCTCTGGCCGCCTGCTCGAAGCAGGAAGCTGCCCAGGACGCCGCTGCCACCGCCGACGCCGCCGCTACCGACGCCCAGGCCGCTGCTGACCAGGCCGCTGCTGCCGGCGCCGAAACCGCCGACGCTGCCCAGGCTGCTGCCGACACCGCCGCCACCGCTGCTGACGCTGCTGGCGACGCTGCCGCCGCTGCTGCTGGCGCCGCCACCGACGCCGCTGCCGGCGCCGCTGCCGACACCGCCAAGGCTGCCGAAGACGTGGCCGAGAAGGCCAAGGACGCTGCTGAAGAAGCCAAGAAGTAATAACTTCTTCTTCGACGCAAGTCTGAAAGCCGCTGGTTCGCCAGCGGCTTTTTTGTTGCCCTCGCGGCCTGCGCTGGCCGGCCTTGCCAGTGGCGACGGTGAAGCCACGGCGGTTTTCCTGCCGCCTCCAGACCATCCACCGGCAGGCCGGGCGCGGCCAGCCGCCGCGTGGAACGCGCCCATCCGCGCGCCCATCCGCGCGCCCCGTCCCGCCCGGCGGCGTTGACGCAATCTGAATCCGCCCCCTCCTACGCTGCGCGCGTCGTCCCCAAAACCTGAGGAGAGCGCTGATGAAGATTCTTGTCCCGCTGCTGGCCGGCAGCCTGATGCTGGCCCTGGCGGCCTGCAACAACCCCAATGCCGAGCAGGCCAAGCGCGACGCCGAGGCCGCCGCCGACCATGCCGCCGAAGCGGCGCGCAACGCCGGCGAATCCGCGGCCGATGCGGCCCGCAATGCGGCCGACCGCGCAGCCGATGCCACCCGCGAAGCCGCCGCCAAATCCGAGCAGGCGCTGGACCGCGCGGCCGATGCGACCACCAACGCCGCCGACGATGCCGCGGTCGCGGCCAAGGAAGCGGCGGCCAACGCCAGCGCCGCTACCGCCGACGCTGCGCAGAAGGTCGCCGATCACGCCCACGACGCCGCCGAAAAGGCCCGGCAGAAGGCCGACGACGCCAAGCGCTGATTCACCTGCCTCACCACGCAGCCGCCCCGACAGGGGCGGCTGCACAGCCCTCCCGGCCGCATGAAGCCGGCGGGCGGCGCCCCTGCCACGGCTCCGGTGCCCTGCATCGGGACACCGTTCAGGCCGAGGGCCAGGCCCGTTCCAGGATGTCGGCGAACGATACCGTCGCGTCCAGCATGCCGTAGGCAGGCGGCGCCGAGTCCGCCAACCGCGAGGCGACGAACGCGCAGGCCATGGGGCTTCCGGCCCGCAGCAGCGTGGCCGCCTGCAGCAGGATCGCCAGCGAAGCGGCAACGCGCCGCGCCGTGGCCTCAGCCACCACGGCCACGGTATCGTCCAACGTGCGCTGCAGGGCAGCGAACGCCACATCGTAGGCACCGTCAAGTCCACGCGCCTGTTCCAGTTCGCGCAGCAGCGCCTGCCGCGACTGCGGCTCGCGCGACAGCGCGCGCAGCACGTCCAGGCATTGCACGTTGCCGCTGCCTTCCCAGATCGAATTGAGCGGCGCCTGCCGGTACAGGCGCGGCAGCATCGATTCTTCGATGTAGCCGGCGCCGCCCAGGCACTCCTGGGCCTCGTTGACGAAACCCGCGGCCCGCCGGCAGATCCAGAACTTGCCCACGGCCGTGGCGACCCGCGCGAACGCCGCTTCTTGCGGATCGCGCGCGGCGGCGTCCACCGCGCGCGCGATGCGCAGCGCCAGCGCGGTGGACGCTTCCGATTCCAGCGCCAGGTCCGCCAGTACGTTGGCCATCAGCGGCTGCTCGACCAGGCGCTGGCCGAAGGCGCTGCGATGCCGCGCATGGTGCAGCGCCTGCGCGAGCGCCATGCGCATTTCCGCGGCGGCGCCGAGCATGCAGTCCAGGCGCGTCAGCATCACCATCTCGATGATGGTCGCCACGCCGCGTCCCTCTTCGCCAATGCGCCGCGCCCAGGCGCCGCAGAACTCGACCTCGCTGGAAGCGTTGGCCCAGTCGCCGAGCTTGTCCTTCAGGCGCATCAGCCTGAGGGCATTGCGCGAACCGTCGGGCAGGCGCCGCGGCAGCAGGAAGCAGCTCAATCCGCCCGGTGCCTGCGCCAGTACCAGCCAGCCATCGGACATCGGCGCGGAAAAGAACCATTTGTGCCCGACCAGCGCATATTCGCCCTCGCCCGCCAGCGGTGTCGCTCGCGTACGGTTGCTGCGCACGTCCGAGCCGCCCTGCTTCTCGGTCATGCCCATGCCCACGGTGATGCCGGCCTTCTCCGCGATGGGCACGTCGCGCGGGTCGTAGTGCGGCGCGGCGGCTTTGGCGGCCCATTCGGCCAGCGCCGGTTCGCGGCGCAGCACTGGCACGGCGGCATGGGTCATGGTCAGCGGACAACTGCTGCCCGCCTCCGCCTGGTGGTGCAGGAAGCTCAACGCGGCACGCGCGACGTGCGCCCCCGGCCGTGGGTGCTGCCACGACAGTCCGGCCACGCCGTGCGCCTTGGCCGTGTCCATCAACCGGTGCCAGGCGGGATGGAAATCCACGGTATCGATGCGATGGCCCTGCGCATCGTGGGTGCGCAGCAGCGGCCGGTGCCGGTTGGCGTCGAAACCGAGGCGGTACAGTTCGCCGCCGGCCAGCGCGCCGTAGTCGTCCAGCGCCGTGGCGAATGCATCGCCGCCTTCGCGCGCGACCGCCTCGCGCAGCGCCATGTCGTCGCGCCACAGGTTGCGTTCGGGGAACGGCGGCGCCTGATTGAACACCACATGGGTTTCGAACGGAGCTGCATCGACGCTCATGGCCGGCCCTGCACAACAGAGGATGCCCGCATTCTGCCGCACGCCGATGTCGGCCCGGCGAGAACGCGGCTGCCGACCGCGCCGGCCGGCTCAGTCCTCGCCGGCCAGCGCCTGGATGAACTCCGGCGCCAGCGGCAGCTTGCCGAACACGCCCAGCTGCGTGCCGCTGAGCACGCGCAGCATGTGGCCGCGCCCGCCCGGCATGCGCCCCATCGGCTTGAACAGCAGGTCGCGCGCATGCGCGACCCAGTCGCGTTCGGACTGGAAGATCGGCGTCAGCCAGCGGCTCCAGAACTGGTACAGCCGCACATGCGCCTGGCGCGCGGCCTGGTAGCGCGCCAACGCCGCATCGACATCCGCTTCGCCGCGCAGCGCATCGCGCAGGGCCATCGCATCGAGCAGCGCCATGTTCACGCCCTGGCCGAGCTGCGGACTCATCGAATGCGCGGCGTCGCCGGCCAGTACCAGCCGGCCGCGGTACCAGCGGTCCATCACCGCGTCGCGGTAGCTGGCCCGCGCCAGCTGCGTCTGCACGGTGATGCCCTGCAGCCGTTGCCGCGCCTCCGGCCACAGCTGCCCGATCTCGTCGAGCCAGGGCTCGAGTCCGGCACGCTCCCACGCCTCGAAGCCATCGCGCGGCAGGCTCCAGAAGAAGCTCAGGCGCGGCACATCGTCGCCGGGCCGCGTGCCTACCGGTAGCAGGCCGATCATCTTGCGCGCGGCGACATAGCGCTGGCGCAGCTCGTCGGCAAACGCCCAGTCGCCGCTTGGCAGCAGGCACCACAGCGCACCCCACGGATAGACGCGATCCAGCCGCGTGCCGCGCACCTGCGCACGCAGCCCCGACGCGGAACCATCGGTGGCGATCACCAGATCGAACGGCCCATGCCATTGCCCATGCAAGTCCCGCACCCGCCGCAGGCTGTCGTCGATGGCATCGATGCAGCTGTCCACATGCAGGGCATCGTCGCGCTCCCACGCCGCATCCAGCAGCGAGAACAGCGCGCCGCGCTGCATACCCACGCCGTGCAGGCGCGCATCCAGGCCGGCATAGCGCATGTCCATCACCGCGCGGCCGCACGGCGTTTCGCCATACAGGCGGCGCACCACCGCACCATGGGCGAGCACCTGCGGCAGCAGGCCCATCTGCCACAGCGCCTGCAGGCCGCTGGGCTGCAGCAGGAAGCCCGCCCCCACCGGCCCCGGGCGTGCGGCCCGTTCGAACACCTGCACGCGGTGGCCGTCGCGCGACAGCAGCACGGCCAGCGACTGGCCGGCGGTACCGTAACCGACGATGGCGATATCCAGCGGTCTGCTCATTCCGTTTCCTGCGAGCGCAGTGCGCCGATGAAGGTTGACCATGGAGCGGGCGGCGCCCCTGGGGATTGCGGCGAAGGCTCCAGCGGGGCATTGCCCCGCCCTACGGGTGGCTCGGCAGCTGGTCCAGAAAGCCGCCGGGGCCGGCTTTCGACTTCGCCTGTCGATGGCCCGAAGGGGTGCCGCCAAGGCCGGCTCCTGCTGCAGAACCGGCCATCACGCCATCCATGGCGATCAGACGGCGGCAACAAAAAAAAACCCCGCCTCGGCGGGGTTCTTCCGGCACAGCCGAGTGGATCACTCGACCGGCGTGATATTGGAAGCCTGGGCACCCTTCGGGCCCTGGGTCACGTCATAGCTGACGCGCTGTCCTTCCTGCAGGCTGCGGAAGCCCTTGGAATTGATCGCGGAGAAGTGCGCGAAGACATCGGCGCTGCCGTCCTCCGGTGAGATGAAGCCAAATCCCTTGGCGTCGTTGAACCACTTGACGGTACCGTTCGGCATGGTGATGCGAGACCTTGTTCGATGAATGGATTGATGCACGCTGAATGAGGCGTACTGACGGAGTATGCAAAGCTTGGGCCGGTATGACAATCACCCCCGGGCCAATTCCCCCACCAGGTCGGGCAGACCCGCCGAGGCCGCCGCGACGTTCGCCAGCACCTCGTCCATCGTGATTTCGGCCGCGTCGCCGCAGCCGGCGGCCCAGTTGGCGACGATGGCCAGGCAGGCGTAGTCCAGGCCAAGTTCGCGCGCCAGCCCGGCCTCGGGCATGCCGGTCATGCCGACCAGATCGCAGCCGTCGCGGCGCATGCGCGCGATCTCGGCGATGGTCTCCAGGCGCGGCCCCTGCGTGGCGCCGTAACAGCCGCCGTCATGCACGGCGACGTTACGGGCGCTCGCCGCGGCCAGCACCTGCGCGCGCAGCGACGGCGTGTACGGGTGGCCGAAATCCACGTGCAGCACTTCGCTGCCCTCTTCCTCGCACAGCGTCGAGATCCGCCCCCAGGTGTAGTCGATCAGCTGGTCCGGGCAGGCCAGCACGCGCGGCCCGAAATCGTCGGTGATGCCACCGACGGTATTGAGCGCGAGCACGCGGGTGGAGCCCAGCTGCTTGAGCGCGGCCAGGTTGGCGCGGTAGTTGACCTTGTGCGGCGGGATCGAATGGCCTTCGCCGTGGCGGGCGAGGAAGGCCACGCGCCGACCGTTCAACAGGCCGACACGGACCGGACCGGAAGGCGCCCCGTAGCGGGTCTGCACCTCATGGCTCTGCACGTCGTCCAGCGCGGCCAGCTTGTAGACGCCGGTGCCGCCGATCACGGCCAGTTCGATATTGCCCATCGTTGTTTCCTGATCTGTTTTCGCAATCAAGGGTGACGCGGCCTGCTGTCCCCCGCTATCGCGCCGGCCAACGACCGCCTCCGCCCCCTGCCAGCTCGCAACGGGGAAAAGCCCCCTGAGTCAGGGGGCGCGCCGAAGGCGCGGGGTGTGGCAAGCGAGAAACGGGGCCCGCGGCCTGCAGCGCAGACCGTGGGGCGACAGCGCGAAGCGATGGCGTGTCCCCCTGAGTCAGGGGCCGCGCCGAAGGCGCGGGGTGTGGCAAGCGAGAAACGGGGCCCGCGGCCGGCAGCGCCGCCCGCCGGGGGCCACCCCGCAGCGCTTGCGCGTAA
>NZ_JASCOS010000004.1:0-92278 GCF_029959705.1 Stenotrophomonas sp. PS02297
GCCGGCGCCGGGGCGGCGGCCGCCTGCGGAGCGGCGGCGGGCGCCGAGCCGATGCGCGCGGTACCCGCGGCGGCGGCCTGCTTGACGTCGTTCATCGTCACCGCGCCCTCGGCGCCGGTGGCGCGCACCAGCGCCAGGTCCACGCCCAGCTTGCGCGCCATCGCGCGCACCGCCGGCACGGCCTTGACGCCGCCCACGGCCACGGCCTGTTCGGTATGCACGGCGTTGGAGCTGACCATCGCGCCGACCACGGTGCCTTCGTCGGCGCGTTCGGCCGCTGCCGTGGCTGCCGGTGCAGGTGCAGCGGCAGGTGCCGGCGCGGCTTCGGCCGGCGCGCCATGGTGGTGGCCGGTGTCCTGGCCTTCGGCGCGCTGCGGCAGGTTGGGGTCGATCTCGAACTGGGCCAGCATGTGCCCGGTCACCACGATGTCGCCGGCCGCGCCAGCCAGCTTCAGTACCTTGCCGGAGACCGGCGAGGGCACTTCCACCACGGCCTTGGCGGTCTCCATCGACACCAGCGGCTCGTCCAGCTTGATCACGTCGCCTTCCTTGACGAACCACTCCACGATGGTCGCGTCCGGCAGGCCTTCGCCCAGGTCGGGCAGATTGAAGTTCTTGGTCTGGCTCATTTCAGGGGGTTTCTTCCAGTAGTTCCAGGTCGCGTGCCGGCAGCCAGCCGAGCGCGCCGTTGGCGCGTTCGGCCCACCACCAGCCACCGTGTTCGTGATGCAGTCGCACCAGTTCGCCGCTGTCCACGTCCAGCTCCTGCGCGGTGTAGTCGCGCAGCGCCTCGGCGCGGCCGTCGCCGAGCACGCGCAGCCACGCCACCGGCGCCCAGCCGGCGCGGTTGTCGGCGGTGCGTACCCAGGCGAAGTCCGGCCATTCCTCGTCGCGCACGCCGAGCTGGACGATCTCGCCAGCCCGGAAACGCAGCGGCACCGGATACTGGCTGCGGTAGGCGCTGAGCAGTCGCGCGCGCATGTCAGCCCGCCGCCACCGCGCGCCTGGCTGCGGCCACGATCCGCTCCACGCTCGGCAGGTACTTCATTTCCAGGCGGAACAGCGGGATGTGGGTGTCGTAGCCGGTGACGCGTTCGACCGGCGCCAGCAGGTCGTACATCGATTCCTCGGCCAGGCGCGCGGCGATCTCGGCACCAAAACCGGCGGTCTTGGGCGCTTCCTGCACGATCACGCAGCGGCCGGTCTTGGCCACCGACTCGGCGATGGTGGTGAAATCCAGCGGGCGCAGCGTGGCCACGTCGATGACTTCGGCGCTGATGCCTTCGCCGGCCAGCTTGTCGGCCGCTTCCAGCGCTTCCTTGACCTGCGCGCCCCAGGTCACCAGGGTCACGTCGGTGCCGTCGCGCAGTACGAAGCACACGTCCAGCGGCAGCGCCTCGCCGTCGTTGGCGACCACTTCCTTGTACTGGCGGTAGATGCGCTTGGGCTCCATGTAGATCACCGGATCCGGCTCGCGGATCGCGGCCAGCAGCAGGCCGTAGGCGCGCTGCGGGCTGGACGGCAGCACCACGCGCAGGCCCGGCACGTTGGTGAAGATGGCCTCGTTGGCTTCGCTGTGGTGTTCCGGTGCGCGGATGCCGCCACCCCACGGCACGCGCAGCACCATCGGGCAGTGCAGGCGGCCGCGGGTGCGGTTACGCAGGCGTGCGGCGTGGCAGACGATGTGGTCGACCATCGGGTAGACGAAGCCGTCGAACTGGGCCTCGGCCACCGGCTTCATGCCCTGCGCGGCCAAGCCGACGGTGAGGCCGGCGATGGTGGTCTCGTCCAGCGGGGTGTCGAGCACGCGCTGCGCGCCGAACTGCTGCTGCAGGCCGGCGGTGGCGCGGAACACGCCGCCGTTGACGCCCACGTCCTCGCCCAGCACCAGCACCGACGGGTCGTGCTCCATCTCCCAGGCCAGCGCCTGGGTCACGGCTTCGATCAGGGTGATGGGAGTGGCGGTCATGGTGGTTTCTCCGCTGGCGCCTGCGGCGCCGTGGTCGCTGACGGGGTCGTGGCCGGCGTGCGCGCCAGCGCTGCGCTTCATGTCATCCATGGCGCTGCTCCAGGGCGATGGCGGCGGCGCGCTGGGCCAGCAGGTCCGGCGGCGGATCGGCGTACAGGTAGTCGAACATGGCTTCCACCGGCTGCACCGGGCAGTTGAGGTAGGCATTGACCTCCTCGTCCACGCGCGCGCCGCATTCGGCGATCCAGTTCTTCTCTTCTTCCTCGCTCCACACGCCCTGCGCGGTCAGGTATTTGCGCAGGCGGATCAGCGGCTCCTTCAGCCACGCGGCCTTGACCTCGGCATCGTCGCGGTAGCGGCGCGCGTCGTCGGCGGTGGTGTGGTCGGACAAACGATAGGTGAGGAATTCCAGCACCGTGCCGCCCTGGCCGGACAGGGCGCGCTCGCGCGCCTGCTCCATCGCCGCCAGCACCGCGATCAGGTCGTTGCCGTCCACCTGCAGGCAGAACAGGCCGCCGGCCAGGCCCTTCTGGGCCAGGGTTTCGGCGCCGGTCTGGGCCGCACGCGGCACCGAGATCGCCCAACCGTTGTTGACCACGCACAGGATCAGCGGCAGCTGGTAGGCGCCGGCCGAGTTCACCGCGGCGTAGAAGTCGGTCTTGGAACTGCCGCCGTCGCCGCACACGGTCACCGCCACCTGCGGCTTGCCCTGCAGCTTGAACGACAGCGCCGAGCCGGCCGCATGCAGGCACTGGGTGGAGATCGGCACGCAGATCGGGAAATCGCGCACCGCATCGCTGTTGCGGTCGTAGTCGCTGCCGCGCTCGTCGCCGCCCCAGTACATCAGTACGTCGCGCGGACGCACGCCGCGCATGAACATGGCGCCGTACTCGCGGTAGCTAGGGGCGAACACGTCGCCGGGCTTCATCGCCGCGCCGATGCCGACGTGGGCCGCTTCATGGCCCAGGCAGGAGGCGAAGGTGCCGAGCTTGCCGGTGCGCTGCAGCGCCACGGCCTTGGTGTCGAACACCCGGGTGGCCAGCATCTGCCGGAACATCGGCAGCAGCGCGCGGGGATCGCGCAGCGAGGGTGGCAGGTCGTCGCGTACCAGGGCGCCGTCGGCATCCAGGTACTGCAGGTATTCGATTTGGAACTGGGCGGAAACCGTCATTGCAGCAACACCTTGGACAGATGGTTTCAAATGATAGGAATTGCGCATGGTAAGGAATCGGACCGGAAAAGCCGTCCTGCGCCGCAGCACGAATTTCCGCACGCCAGCCCATGCACGGTCCCGACAGCACATGGATGCTGCGCATTCAGCCTGTCGCGGCGACCGCGGACGGATTGTCGCGCCGGTTGCGGTTGCAAGTGTTGGCATTCCGTTTGCGCGCCGGCGGCGGCCGGCCGCCGCGCTGCGTTACCCTTTGCGCCCCGCGCAGATGGCAAGGCCGATGACCGTAGAACAGAACCAGCGTGAGCTCGAAGCCGGTATCCATACCGACCTGCACGGCCGGCTCACCTATGGCGGCTACCTGTGCCTGGACCGGCTGCTGTCGGCGCAGCAGCCGCTGTCGAACCCGGCGCACCACGACGAGATGCTGTTCATCATCCAGCACCAGACCTCGGAGCTGTGGCTGAAGCTGCTCGACCACGAACTGCGCGCGGCCATGGGCTTCCTGCAGCGCGACCAGGTCTGGCAGTGCCGCAAGGTGCTGGCGCGCGGCAAACAGGTGCTGCGCCAGCTGACCGAGCAGTGGTCGGTGCTGGAGACCCTGACCCCGTCGGAGTACATGGGCTTCCGCGACGTGCTCGGGCCGTCCTCGGGCTTCCAGTCGCTGCAGTACCGCTGCATCGAGTTCCTGCTGGGCAACAAGAACGCGGACATGCTGCTGGTGTTCGGGCACGACCCGGACGGGCAGGCCAGGCTGCGCCAGGCGCTGGAGGCGCCGAGCCTGTACGAGGAATTCCTGCGCTACCTGGCGCGCTTCGGCCACGCCGTCCCGCCCGCCTACGAAGGCCATGACTGGACCCTGCCGCATGTCAGTGATCCGGCGCTGCGCCCGGTCTTCGAGAACATCTACCAGGACACCGACCGCTACTGGCGCGAGTATTCGCTGTGCGAGGACCTGGTGGACCTGGAGAGCCAGTTCCAGCTGTGGCGCTTCCGCCACATGCGCACGGTGATGCGGATCATCGGCTTCAAGCGCGGCACCGGCGGGTCCAGTGGGGTGGGTTTCCTCAAGCAGGCGCTGGAGCTGACCTTCTTCCCCGAGCTGTTCGAGGTGCGCACCAGCATCGGCGGGGAACCGGCGGCCCCGGCGGGGGCCTGAAAGGCCTGCGTATTCAGCGCGGCGGGGACGGCCGCCGGCTGCTTCCGGCCGCCAACGCCGGGCTGGCGGCGGCGATCTGGCCGTTGCGCTGTGGATTTGACGTGAAGCCGGCGCTTCGGTGATCCTCGCCCGTCGTGCCGATTCCGGCCGACTTCATTTGCCTTTTTTGCCCAACGAAACATTCAGGGGGAACCCCGCATGAGCGCTGCCGCGCCGAATTCCGCAACGACCCCGGCGCCCGTGCCGGAGTTCAAGAACCTCCTCGGTCACCCGCGTCCGCTGTGGATGCTGTTCATGACCGAGTTCTTCGAGCGCTTCGCGTTCTACGGCATCCGCTGGGCGCTGACGCTGTACATCGTCGCCCAGTTCTCCGAAAGCCAGGCCGGGGCCAGCAAGCTCTATGGCGCCTACCTGGCGCTGGTCTACGCCGCGGCGCTGTTCGGCGGCTTCGTCGCCGACCGCATCATCGGTTACCAGCGCTCGATCCTGATCGGCGCGGCGGTGATGTCGCTGGGGCTGTTCCTGATCGCCATTCCCGACGACCAGGTGTTCCGCCTCGGCCTGGCTACGGTCATCGCCGGCAACGGCCTGTTCAAGCCCAACATCTCCAGCATGGTCGGGCAGTTGTACGGGATCAACGATTCCCGCCGCGACTCGGGCTTCACCATCTTCTACATGGGCATCAACGCCGGCGCGCTGGTCGCCCCGGTGCTGACCGGCATCCTCGCCGAGAACGTGTTCGGCACCGAGGCCATGCCGGCCTACAAGTACGTGTTCATCGCCTCGGGCATCGGCATGCTGGTCAGCCTGGTGTGGTTCTGGATCGGCCGTCGCCAGCTCGGCACCATCGGCGCCGCCCCGGCCGGGGCCGGCATCGGCCGCACCATCGCCGTGCTGATCGGCGCGTTGGTCGCCGTGCCGGTGGCCTACGGCCTGCTGTCGATCGACGCCGGCATCCTCGGCTGGATCCTCGGCGCGCTGTTCACCGTGCTGTGCGTGATGATCCTGGTCGAGGGCGTGCGCGAGGGCAGGGTCGCGCGCGACCGCTCCATCGCCATGCTGATCATCTTCGTGTTCAACGTGCTGTTCTTCATGTTCTTCGAACAGGCCGGCAGCTCGTTCAACTTCCTGGCGCAGAACATCGTCAACCGCGACCTGTCCGGCTGGATGTTCCCGGTGGGCTGGTTCCAGTCGGTGAACTCGGTGGCCATCCTGGCGCTGGGCCCGATCTTCGTATGGCTGTGGACCGCGCTGGGCTCGCGCAACCCGTCGATCCCGCGCAAGTTCGGCCTGGGCCTGATCTTCAACGGCCTGGCCTTCCTGCTGCTGATGTACGCGCTGTCCTCGCTGGTCGACGGCGCCGGCAAGATCCCGTTCTGGACCCTGTTCATGGTCTACGTGATCCAGACCGTCGGCGAGCTGTGCCTGTCGCCGATCGGCCTGTCGATGACCACCAAGCTGGCCCCGCTCAAGGTCGTCGGCCTGGCGATGGGCGGCTGGTTCCTGTCCACCGCCATCGGCAACAACCTGTCGGGCATCTTCGCCGCGGTGGTCAGTGGTGAAAGCGGCATGACCGTCGAATCGGCCCTGAAGGGGTATACCTTCGGTTTCTGGTCGCTGCTCGGCGCCGGCGTGCTGCTGTTCCTGATCGCGCCGCTGGTGCAGAAGCTGATGCACGGCGTGAAGTGAGGAAGCAACGATGAAGCGGATGTCCGGCGGAATCTCCCTGCTGCTGGCCGCGGCGCTGGGCGGCTGTTCGCAGCCGCCGGCGCAGCCGGCGGAGAAGGTGCAGCCGCTGGACACTTCCGAGCAGAAGGCGCCGGTGGCCGATACCAGCCAGCCGGTCGCCTCCGGCAATACCCCGGCCGCGGCCGACATCGCCGCGGTGGCCGCGCTCAACGCGCGGTTCGATCCGGCGCGGGATCCGGTCGCCGACCTGGAGACCGCCAAGGTCGAGGCCCAGCGCGGCGGCAAGCGGATCGTGCTGGACGTGGGCGGCGAGTGGTGCTCCTGGTGCCACCTGATGGACGCCTTCATGGAGGGCGACTCGGAGATCCGCCGTTTCCGCGATGCCCACTACGTGTGGATGAAGGTCAACTACAGCGAGGACAACGAGAACGCGGCGTTCCTGTCGCGCTTCCCGGCCATCACCGGCTACCCGCACCTGTTCGTGCTCGATGCCGAGGGCCGGCTGCTGCACTCGCAGTTCACCGGCGAACTGGAAAAGGGTAAGGGCTACGACCGCGGCAAGTTCTTCGCTTTCCTCAAGGAATGGGCGCCGCCGGCAGCGCCCTGACGGAGCGGGGGATGAAGGGAAAGACGGCGCCGCAGGGCGCCGTTTTCCTTGCGGGCTTCATTTCGGCGCGGGCCTGCCGTTAACGGGAGCATTCCCTTGCTCGCCGGGGCCGACTCCCCATGCCGTTTCCTTCCGATGCCACTCCTGAAGCCGCCGTCCCGGCCGCCACCGATGCGGCCGGCACGGGCCTGCCCACGGTGGATGCGCTGATGGACGAGCAGCCGCCGGCCGATGGCGACGCGGCGCCGCCGCACTACCGCCTGCCGCAGGCGGCGGTGCCGCCGAACATCATGTTGCAGGCCGCGGTGGCGCGGCTGGTGGAGCAGAAGGAGCGGATCGACCTTCTGGCCCGCGAAGGGCTGCTCGATGGCCTCTTCCCCGCCGAATGGAGCGCGATGCCGGGCAACGAACTGCGCGCCTTCGTGGCCTCGGTGGTGCCGTTCGCCTCGGACAGCGTGCGCGGCGAGACCGTCGCCGCGCGTGCGCCACTGAAGTACCTGCTGGGGCAGTCGCACCGCTGGGGCAAGGCCGACGTCGCCGAGCCGCGTTCGCTGGGCGCGTTCCTGGCCAGCGACGAGCGCGCCGGCGCGGGCGCGGCCGACGCGGCCGAGGTGATGCTGCTGGGGCCGCTGGGGCTGGGCTGGGCGCAGGTGGGGCGCAGCCGGGTCGGGTTCCTGCGCGCGATGGGCGTCGAATCGCTGGCCGCGCGGGTCACCGCCTTGCCGTATCCGGCACCCGAGCAGCTGGCGCTGTACCACGTGACCGTGGCCGGGGTGGCGCAGGTGTGGTGCGTGCTGGACAGCCGCAGGCTGCGCGCGCTGTCCGCTCCTTCATTGACGGTCCCGTTGTTGACCGCCTATGGCGTGGCCGCACCGCAGGCATGGCCGGCGCAATGGCCGGATCCGGTCGAGGTGGAGGCCGAGATCGGCCTGGCGCGGGCCGGAAATGGCGCCCACGAGGTCGACCTGGTCCGGCTGGTGGACAAGATCCAGCGCAGCCGCGCCGGCGAGGCCTGGAGCAGCGCCAGCCTGATGCAGCTGCATACCTGGGTGCCGCGCTGGCGCTTCTTCCTGACCTCGTTCATCGGCCTGCCGGCGGCGCTGCTGCTGATCGCGGCGCTGGCCCTGCCCGGCCGCGTCGAGGCGGCCGCGGTGGCCGTGGCGCTGGGCTTCGCCGGCGGCGCCATCGCCGCGCTGGCCGCGCCGTGGATCTACGCGCGGCGCAAGTTCCTGAGCTGAGCCGGCCGCAGCGGGTCCGGCCCGATGCCGGGGCCAGCCCGGGGACGGGCGTGCGTCAGTCGATGCTCATCTGCGCAAGGCCGGCGTCGGCCAGCCGGGTGATGAGCCGCTCCAGCACCTGCTCCTCTTCCTCGGTCAGTACCGACATCAGCTTGCGGGTGATTTCCATCACCATCGGCGCCACGGTCTCGTAGACCTCGAAGCCCGCCGCCGACAGGGCCAGCACCGAGCGGCGGCGATCGTCGCCATGGGTCTCGCGCCGGATGAAGCCGCGCTCCAGCAGGCGCGCCACCGCGCGGCTGACCGCCACCTTGTCCATCGCCGTGCGATCGGACACCTCGCTCGCCGACGAGCCCGGGTACAGCGCCAGGATGGTGATCACGCGCCATTCCGGAATCGACAGGCCGTAGCGCTCGCCGTACAGCCGCGCGATGTTGCCGCTGACCCGGTTGGACAGGACGCTGATGCGATAGGGCAGGAACTGTTCGAGATCGAGCAGCACGTGCGAGGAGCGGAAGCTGGTGGACTTGCTGTAGTCGGAAGAGCTCATGTTGCAGTGCACCTTGATGGTGGTTTCATGTGAAACTATAACCTTCAGTCTCGACCCGCGTTCGCCGCGCGTCTTCCTGTATCCCGCCGCCGGCATCGGCGACGGCCCCACTTCCGGAGGCAAGCCATGAATACCCAAGTCCACGCCGCATCCAACGCGCCCAACCTGGGCATGCAGGTCACCACCTTCGAAAACCCGATGGGCATCGATGGCTTCGAGTTCGTCGAGTTCGCCGCGCCGGCAGGGCAGGCCGCCCAGCTGCACGACTACTTCCGGAACATGGGGTTCACTGCCGTGCTCCGCCACCGGCAGCGTGCTATTACCGTCTACCGTCAAGGCGGCGTCAACTTCCTCGTGAACGAGGAGCCGGACTCCTTCGCCGCCGACTTCGCCGCCAAGCACGGCCCCTGCGCCTGCGGTTTCGCCATCCGTTTCCAGAAGCCGGCCGCCGACGTGCTCGCCGCCGCGCTGGGCAATGGCGCCGAGGAAGTGAGCCTGCTGGCCGACACCCGCGCGGTGCCGGCGCCGGTGATCAAGGGCATCGGCGACTGCATGCTGTACCTGGTGGACCGCTACGGCGAGGCCGGCAGCATCTACGACGCCGACTACGTGCCGGTGGACGGCGCCGAGCAGGACCCGAAGGGCTTCGGCCTTACCTTCATCGACCACCTGACCCACAACCTGTACCTGGGCAACATGCAGCAGTGGTCGGACTACTACGAGCGCCTGTTCAACTTCCGCGAGATCCGCTACTTCGACATCAAGGGCGCCAAGACCGGCCTGGTGTCCAAGGCGATGACCGCGCCGGACGGCATCGTGCGCATTCCGCTCAACGAATCCTCCGACCCGAAGAGCCAGATCAACGAATACCTGGACGCGTACAAGGGCGAGGGCATCCAGCACATCGCCTGCTTCACCGACAACATCTACGACACCGTCGAGGCGATGCGCAAACATGGCATCGAGTTTCTGGACACCCCGGATACCTACTTCGACGTGGTCGACCTGCGCATCCCGGACAATGGCGAGGACGTGCCGCGCCTGCGCCGGAACAAGATCCTGATCGACGCCGACCCGGAGACCAAGCAGCGCAAGCTGCTGCAGATCTTCACCCAGAACTGCATCGGCCCGATCTTCTTCGAGATCATCCAGCGCAAGGGCAACGAGGGTTTCGGCGAAGGCAACTTCCAGGCGTTGTTCGAGAGCATCGAGCGCGACCAGATCAAGCGCGGCGTGCTGTAACGTTGGCGGTCCACTCCCCGAGGAACACGCGATGCTGACCGAACTGATCACCCTGTTGACCTGCGATGGCCTGGAAGGCGACGACCTGGCCGACTGCGTGGCCAGGATCGAGGCATCGCCGGCGGACCCGGAACTGGAGTGGATCGAAGGCGACGGCCCGGCGGCGTTCATGCAGTTCGCGATCCTCGCCGAGCTGGGCGATTTCGTCGCCATCGGCGACAAGGTCGACGAACTGCACGAAGAGATCAGCGAGCAGTTCGCCGACCCGCTGCCGGCGTTTCCGGGACAGGAAATGCCGGCGGCGGAGTACTTCCAGTGGCTGGACGGGCAGCTGGCCGCCCGGCCGACGCCCTACGAAATCCTGCTGTGGGGCAATCACTTCGATGACAACCTCTATGCCTTCATCGTCCGCCGCAAGGACACCGCACGCGTCCTCGACCTTGCCGGCGGGCTGGGGCTGCTGGCCGAGCGCGCGACCCGGCGCCAGCTGACCTGAAACCGCCTGCCCGTCAGGGCACATCCACGCGAGCGCAGCCATGTCCCAGAGCAACAACGCCTATCAATCCGGTTTCGGCAACGAGTTCGCCACCGAGGCGGTGCCCGGCACCCTGCCGGTGGGACGCAATTCGCCGCAGCGCGTGGCCCACGGGCTGTATGCCGAGCAGTTGACCGGCACCGCTTTCACCGCGCCGCGCGGCAGCAACCGCCGCAGCTGGCTGTACCGCATCCGCCCGGCGGCGATGCATGGCAGGTTCACGCCGTTCGAGCAGCCGCGCCTGCACGGCGACTTCAGCCATGGCGCGGTGTCGCCGGACCAGCTGCGCTGGAATCCGCTGCCGCTGCCGGAGGCGCCCACCGATTTCGTCGAGGGGCTGTACACCATGGGCGGCAACGGCTCCCCCGAGGCGCACGCCGGCGCCGGCATCCACCTGTACGCCGCCAACGCCGACATGCGTGGCCGGTACTTCTATGACGCCGACGCCGAACTGCTGATCGTGCCGCAGCTCGGCCGGCTGCGCCTGCGCACCGAGCTGGGCGTGATCGAGATCGAGCCGCAGCAGATCGCGGTGATCCCGCGCGGCGTGCGCTTCGCGGTGGACCTGCCGGACGGGCAGGCGCGCGGCTATGTCTGCGAGAACTTCGGCGCGCTGCTGAAGCTGCCCGACCTCGGCCCGATCGGCAGCAACGGCCTGGCCAACCCGCGCGATTTCGAAACGCCGGTGGCCGCGTACGAGAACGTGGAGGGCGATTTCGAACTGGTCGCCAAGTTCCAGGGCCGGCTGTGGCGCGCGGACATCGGCCACAGTCCGCTGGACGTGGTCGGCTGGCACGGCAACTACGCGCCGTACCGCTACGACCTGCGCCGCTTCAATACCATCGGCTCGATCAGCCACGATCACCCCGATCCGTCGATCTTCCTGGTGCTGCATTCGGCCAGCGACACGCCCGGCACCAGCAACCTGGACTTCGTGATCTTCCCGCCGCGCTGGCTGGTGGCGCAGGACACGTTCCGCCCGCCGTGGTTCCACCGCAACATCGCCAGCGAGTTCATGGGCCTGGTCCACGGCGCCTACGACGCCAAGGCCGAGGGCTTCGTCCCCGGCGGCTGCTCGATCCACAACTGCATGACCGGCCACGGCCCGGACGCGGCCACCTTCGACAAGGCCTCCAGTGCCGACCTGTCGCGCCCGGACGTCATCGTCGACACCATGGCCTTCATGTTCGAGACCCGTGGCGTGATCCGCCCGACCGAGCAGGCCATCGCCGCCGGGCACCGCCAGCGCGACTACCAGGCCTGCTGGAGCGGGCTCGCGAAGCACTTCCAGGGTTGAGCGGGGCGCCCTGGCACTTTCCGCCAGGGCCGGTCGAGCGTTTGGATGCACATGAGCTGTCGAGGCCCGCGAAAGCGGGAGGTGCAGTCGTGCCCGCTTCCCGATCTTTGCCTATTCTGGCCGTTTGCGTCAAATAGTGACTTATGTCACTGGCGCGAGGTGGGCTGGTTCTATCGATGGAGTGATGTTAGCTTTCCGTTGGGCTGCGGACATGGGGGCTTTGATGCTGCAACGGCATCAATAGGTGGGAGCCGCCATGCGTTGCCTGACACGGTGGCCTGGGGAAAGTCCGCCGCCGACGACCGTCACATCCATTTCAGCGCTTTTAGGGGAGTTTCATGAAGACAAGCAAATTGCGTGATGCGATTCTGGTTGCATTGGTCGGTTCCATGGGTCTTGCCGGCACGGCAATGGCGCAGGATGCGGCCAAGTCCGAGTCCGACGCTGCCACCAATCTCGATGCCATCACTGTCACCGGCAGCCGCATCAAGAGCCAGACCTTCACCGCATCCTCGCCGGTCACGGAAATCACCGCCGAGGAGTTCACGCAGGTTGGCGCCACCAAGGTCGAGGATCTGGTCAACCAGTTCCCGCAGGTCGATCTGAGCTTCGACAACTTCGCCAACAACGGTTCCTACGGTCATGCGACCATTTCCATGCGTGGCCTCGGCCCCGAGCGCACGCTGACCCTCGTCAACGGCCGTCGTCTTCCGGCCAGCCGCAATGAGATCGCCGACCCGTCGATCATTCCGGTGGCAGCGATCAAGCGGGTGGACATCCTTTCCGGTGGCGCTTCGGCCGTGTATGGCGCCGACGCCGTGGCCGGCGTGGTCAATTTCGTGCTGGACGACAAGTTCGAGGGCGTGAGCCTCAACCTCGGCTATTCGGCTTTCCAGCACAACAACGACGACAAGACGGTCCAGCAGCTCAACAAGGACAGGGGCTTTCCCTACCCGACCGGCAATTCGGGCCTGGATGGCACGAGTCATAGTGCCGAGCTGGTGCTGGGCAGCAGCTTTGCCGACAACAAGGGTCACGCCATGGGCTGGCTGACCTGGCGTGAAAACGAAGCGCTTTACCAGGCCGAGCGTGACTACTCCGCCTGCTCGGTATCGGCCACCTCAGCGGCCTGCGGCGGTTCCGGCACGGCCAACCCGGGCCGTTTCACGGTCAATCAATATGCAAACGGCGGCGTGGTCAATTGGCCGACCGGAAAGAACGCCAACTACGTCTGGAACGGCAAGAACTACCAGAACGGCACTTACCTGTACAACTACGCGCCGATCAACTTCTACCAGCGTCCGGACAATCGCGTCACCGCAGGCTTCATGGCCAGCTATGACATCAACGACTACGCCACGCCGTATGTCGAGGCCATGTTCCTTGAGCGCCGTTCCAGCACGCAGATCGCCGAATCCGGCGCTTTCGGCGTGCCGATCGTCGTGGACTGCAACAACCCGCTGATCGGCACCATGTGCGCCGATGCCGGCGTCGCCACCAGCCAGGCGCAGGTCACCCTGTGGAAGCGCAACGTGGAAGGCGGTCCGCGCATCTCCTCCAGTGATGACAGCACCTACCGCATCACGGCGGGCATGAGGGGTGGTTTGTTCGGCTCGTCCTGGACCTATGACGCTTCGGCGACCTTCGGCCGGACCAAAACCATCGATATCGGCAAGAACGACTTCCTCAACACCAATATCGCCGCTGCCGCGCTGGGTTGTACCGATCCTGTTTACGGCACCTTCCCGGGTTGCTCGCTGTACGACATCTGGACCGACAAGATCTCCAAGGAAGCGGCCGATGCGATGGCCGGCACCAGCTTCAGCATCTACAAGACCAGCTACAGTTCGCTGTCGGCCGTTGCCGACGGTTTCCTCGGCTGGGGTTTCCCGACCGCAGGCGGCGAGGAAATCGGTCTGGCGGTAGGTGCCGAGCGCCGCCATTACACCTACACCAGCGATTACGATGGCGATTCGGCCGCGGGCAACTTCGCCGGCGCCGGTGCCGCCAGCCTGCCGGTGGACGCGGGCAATACCGTGAACGACTTCTTCTTCGAAGCGGCGTTGCCGGTCTACGTGGGTGACGGCCTGTTCAACCGCTTCGACGTTTCGCTGGGTTATCGCTATTCGGATGACGAGACCTCGGGCAACTACGACACCTACAAGCTCGGCCTGAGCAGCGCGCTGTGGGACAGCAAGCTGCTGCTGCGCGGCGGCTACAACCGTGCCGTGCGCGCGCCGAGCCTGAACGACCTGTACTACTCGCAGCGCATCGCCCTGGATGGCGAAGAGGATCTGTGCGCCGGACCGAAGCCGGCCTACACCGCGGCGCAATGCGAGCGCGCCGGCGTGCCGACCTCGGCCTACGGCAACGTGCCGGTCAATCCTGCCGAGCAGTATTTCGGCCTGGTCGGCGGCAATCCCAACCTGGCGCCGGAAATTGCCGACACCTACACCGTTGGCTTCGCGGTCGAACCCCTCGAGAATCTGAACATTTCCCTGGATTGGTACGACATCAAGATCGAAGGGGCGATCGCCGGCATCGGCCACGAAACCATCCAGCGGCTCTGCCTGGAGAATGGCCTGTATTGCGACCGGATCAAGCGCGACGCGCGTGCGGGCAACTACGACCTGTGGATCGGCCAGGCGTCGGATCCGAAGTCCGGCTACGTCATCAACCTGCCCGACAACATCGGCGTCTACAAGCGTTCGGGCCTCGACCTGGCCACGAGCTATTCGTTCCAGTTCGGCCCCGGCCGCTTGAGCGCAAGCCTTGTGGCCAACTACGTCCTGAAGCAGTTCACCCAGTCGCTTGCTTCCGAACCGAGCACGGCCTTCGAGTGCAAGGGGCTGATCAACAACGACTGCGGAAACTCGCCGAAGTGGCGTCATATCGCCTCGGCGAACTATGCCTGGGACCGCTACACCGTGGGCATGCGCTGGCGCCATATCGGCGGCACCAGCTACAAGGACGTGAACGGCAACAAGCTGAGCAGCAACATCTGGCTGGGTAGCGGTGTTTCCACCTACAACTACCTCGATCTGAATGCCAGCATGAGCATCGGCCCGGCATTGATCTCCCTGGGCGTGAACAACGTGTTCGACAAGGAGCCGCCGTTCGTGGGTTCCGCCAGCTTCGCGGCCAATGCCAACGCCGTGGGTGGCTACGATCAGGCCGGCCGTTACATCTTCGGCAGCTTCAGCCTGAAGTTCTGATCGAAGCGTTACGTTTCATGGCAAGAAGAAGGCGGCGGGCTTGGGCCCGCCGCCTTTTTTTTGGTCCCTTCCGTGGCGACCGTCCGTGCGGTCGCGGCTGTTTCAGCCTTCGTCACCGTCCTTCGCCACCGGCTTTGCATCCAGTTCGCGGGTGAAATCCTTTGCCGCTTTCTGGCGCGCTTCCCATTGTTCCGGTGTAAGGCAAATCCGCTTCTTCATGCGGCTGCCGGTGATGTCTTCGTACTCGCAGATCCTGACCGGCTTGCCCTGCTTGGCCGGGGGGGCGGCTTCTTGGGCTTCGGGAGAATTTGCGGGAGCGCTTGTCTGCGCCGCTACCTGCCCGATGGGCAGCAGGCCGAGGGCCGCCGTTGCGAGCATCAGGCGAGCGGTGCGCCACGGCTGCGGTGTGTCAGTTGCAGGCGCGGACGATGGGCGGGCGGGACGAATGGAATCGACGTGCATGGCGGCATCTTCGGCTGGGTAAGGTAGGCCCGCCATGGGTTTGGCGGGGGGAACGGCATGACACCTCATGGTGCGCGAAAGCCATGCGCTGCGCCAGAACTCCAGGGCCGCCGCGGCTCCATGGGCTCGGGGCCTGCCTGGTGGGGCGTCAGTCCTTCGGCTGCACGTCGAAGGCGATGGTCAGCCGCGACTCGGGGTCGTCGAACGGCACGGTGCCGTGCCACATGTAGGAAGGGAACAGGGCCAGATGCCCGGGCCTGGGCTGGATGAGGCGACGAGGCGGCAGGTCAAGTCCCAGGCTTTCCAGCGGCTGCCCGAACTGTATCCAGCCTGCGCATGAGGTGGCGTCCGACGCCAGTACGCTGCCGGGCAGGGCCACATAGAAGGCGGAGCTTGCCCAGCCCTTGGTATGGATGTGGTTGGAATGATGCCCCGATGAGCGGAGTTTCACCGACCAGGAGCCGGCGAAGCGGATCTCGCGCCGTCTGCGCGAGAGGAACGGGTGCGTCGGGTCGACCGGCATTGTCGCCAGCCAGGTTTCGACAGCGTTGCTCAGGGCGGCCTGGGCAGCATCGATTACCGCGTCGCTGCGTCCGAACAGCTGGCCTGCCGTCTGTGTGCCGCCGCGCACGCTCTGGTTCACCGGCTCGCGGGTGGCACCGTGCATGGCATCGAGGGTTGCGGCCAGCGCATGCAGGAATGCGGGAAGATCGTTGAAACCGGGTGGGGGGTCGATCTCGACATAGCCGACCAGCCTTTCGTAATCGAACAACCAATGCTCGCGCTCGTCGCCGGCCAGCCGCCATGCCGTACCCAGGTGGCTCCAGCCTTCCTGGTTGTGCGGGTCGAGCCGGACCGCTTTTTCCGCGCACCTGGCAGCCAGGTCGAAGCGTTCCGTGCGGAATGCGTGCCGTGCGTGGGCGTTGAGGAATTCCGGCAGCACGCCCAATTCGCCGCGTGCCGCCGCGGCGTACAGCGGCGTGGCCTGCTCATGCTGTTGCAGCGTGTCCAGCGCATCAGCGGCGAACCAATCCAGCATGGCGTTTCCGGGTTCGCACCGGCGCAGCGGGGTAAGGAGCGCGATGGCCTCATCGGCGTTCTTGGTCGCCACCAGCATGCGCACGAAAGCCAGCTGCAGCGCCCGGTTGTCCGGCTGTGCCCGTGCCGCGGCGCGAAGCGCATCCAGCGGGTCTTCGCCCGGCGCCAGTGTCGCGCCGTTTTCCCAGAGCAGGTTCCCCAGGGTTTCGTGCGCAGGCGCATGGCCGGGATGCCGGGCGACCAGCCTGCGTGCACCGGCCAGTGCTTCGGCGGTGCGGCCCGCATCGGCCAGCACGCCGTTGATGGCGTCCTGCAGCTCGGGCGCATCGACGCCACGCCGGCGCAGTAATTCCTCTGCCTGCCGGTAGGCGGACAAGGCTTCGTCGATGCGCCCCAGCAAGCGCAGTACGGCCCCGAGGTCGACCCATGCGGAGGCCTGCTCCGGCGACAGGGCGAGCGCTTTGCGCAACACCGGTTCGGCTGCTTCCAGTCGATCCTGTGCGCGCAGCGCCTTGCCGTGGCGGGCGAGGGAAATTCCGTAATTGCGCGATACCGTGGCATTGCCCGGCAGCAGGGCCAGGGCGCGTTCGAACGCTGCATTCGCTTCCGCCTGGCGGCCATCGTCCGCCAGGCACATGCCCAGCAACTGCCATGCGTCGATAGCCTGCGCTGCCTGCTGGGTCAGCGCTTCGGCGATGGACAGCGCCTGCGCGCGCTGTCCGGACTGCAGCAGGCCCAGCGCCTGCTTGAAGCGCTGGGCCTGCGCTGGGTTCAACGGCTGGCCGTGCGGTGCGGGCATGGATGCTCAGCGCATGCGGCGCACGCCAAGGCGCACGCCTGCGGGTGTTACCAGCACATAGCTGCCCAACAGCCCCTTGCGCAGTTGTACGTTGTCGCCGGCCTGTACATGGCCGCTGCTGCGCGATTCGGCCTGTGTCCAGACCTGCCCGTTCTCGAGCGTGAAACTGCGTTGCCCGGCGCGGCCGTACTCCACCTTGACCACCCGGCTTTCGATCCGTTCCGGGGCGGCCTGCTCATGCGTCTGCCCCGGGTTGAGCAGGGGCTCGTGGGGTTTGGCCAAGCCGAAATCCGCCTGCGCCTTTTCCGCCGCCGCCGCATGCACGGCAGGCGGTGGCGGGAACGCCTTGTCGTAGCAGGCCAGCCGCGCGGCCGGCTCGGCTACGCTGGCGCAGGCATGAAGGATGGGTTGCGCCGCCAACGTCGGGGCGAGCAGGTACAGGAGCGAGGTCAACAGGCGGCGCATCAACATGGGCGGCATCGATCCTATGGAAGGGGCAGCATAACCGGCCGGTTCAGGCTCCGTCGTCCGCCATGCGCCAGCTACGCATCGCGCCAGCCAGTGCCGTCGCCATTTCGCGCTCGGCCACAGACAGCAGCGGGTTCCATACGTCGAACATCAGGATCACGCGCAGTGCGCTGCCGTCGTTGCGCGCTTCGTGTTCGAGCGTATCGTCGAACACCCAGCACTTGCCTTCCTGCCACTGTCGCCAGTCATAACCGACGCGGTAGTGGCAGCCGTCCGGCACCACCAGCGGAAGGTGCGCGACCAGCCGTGCATTGGTTTCGCCTGTATGCGGTGGAATGTGCGCGCCGGGCGCCAGCGCGGAGAACATGGCATTCGGGCAGAGGCCGGCTATTTCCACTGAATCCACCAAGGCCAGCGCTTCGGCGGTGCGCGGGCACTGCGCCAGATGTTCGTGTACCGGCTCGCCATGCGCATAGAGGTGGAAGCCGCTCCAGCTATGCGAATGGTTGAGCTTGTCCCACTGGTTGACCGGCGTGCCCGGTGGATACTGGATGTACGGCACGAATTCGGATCCGCGGCGCACGACCATCTCCTGCAACTCGGCCTTGATCGCATCGGTGCGCGATTCGAGCTCGCGCATCCAGGGGAACAGGGCATCGTCGTAAAAGGTGATCGCCGGCAGGCGCGGCACCTGCAACTGGTTGCAGACGGAGTGGTAGGGCCTGCTTTTTCCGGCGAGCAGGGAGATCGCTTCATCCCAGCGGCTGCCCAGCGCGGCATTCACGGCCGCGCGTTGCGCGCCGGTCTGGTGATGCAGGAATGCGGCGATCTCCTCGGTGTCCCGCGCGACGGCATCGCGCGCATGCTGCAGGCGCGCTTGCAGCGCGCGCGGCCATTGCTCCTGCGGCGGCGCCACCTTCATTACGTCGCGGAACACCGCTGCGGCGGCCCGGGAGCGTTTCTGTCGTTCAAGGAATTCGCCACGGGCCAGCAGGCCCGGCAGGAAATACGGGTCGATATCGAGCGCTGCGATGATGGCAGCCCATTCCTGTTCCGTACGCCCCGCCTCTCGGTGCACACGGGCAATGCTCAACGGAATCATCGGGTCGCCAGGTGCGCCCGCGCGCGCCTGCTCAAGCAGGTCGAGCGCGGCGGCCGAATCGTTGCGCTGGAACGCATGGACCCCGAGGCTGAAGAGGGCTTGCACATGGCCGGGATCGCGTGCGCGGACCTGCGCCCACAGGCGCTCCGCTTCCTGCCAGTGTCCGGCTGTCGCCGCCGCACCCGCCGCATTCACCAGTCCGGCCAACAGGTCGTTCATGCTTTCATGTCCATGAGCGCTCACGGGACGCTTTGGCGCATTCTAGGACAGGTCAAGTGGCAAGGCGGCCATTGGCGTTGCGGTCATGCCGGGTGCCGGATGGCCCGCGCTGCGGGGCGGATGGGCAGGGCGGAGCCGGGCAGGGCTGCAGCCATCCGCCACGGTCTTCATGTTCCAGATCCGTGGCCTGATCCGCCCGCCCGAACAGGCCATCGCCGCCGGAGCACCGCCAGCGCGACTGACAGGCCTGCTGTGGCGGGCTGCGCGGCAACTTCGCGCCGCCACGGGAATGGTTCAGGCCGGCAGCGGCGTCTCCAGCACCGCGGCCAGGTGCGACTCGGGCAGCACTTCGCGCAGGCGGTCGCGCACGCGCTGCACGTAGCCATCGGAGGTCATCGCGGGGAGCTGCGCCAGCGCCAGGCGCAGCGCATGCAGGGTGTCCGATTCCTCGCGCGTGGCCTGCAGCAGCTGGTGCAGGCGCGCCGCCGCCGGATTGCGCTGCAGTGCGAGCATGTCCAGCAGGTAGATGCGCGCGGCGACCAGCGAACGGCGCCGCGCCATGGCGGCGGGGGCGGCGTCCGCCGCCACTGTCGGCGCCGGTTGTTCCACGTGCAGGTAACCCTCGCGCTGCAACTGTGCGATCAGCGCCGGCGCATCGTCGCCGAGCAGGCTGCTCAGTTCGCCGAGGCCGCGCCTGCCGTCGCACAGGATCAGGGCACGGCGCTGGCGCAGGTCCAGCGGGGCGCGGTGGGCCTGGAGTGCGGCATGCGCGAGGTCGGTCTTGCGCGGTTGCATGGGCGGAGGGGCGATGCGGCGCGGAGCCCTGAGCCTGCCCGGCGCAGGTGAAAGCGTGATGACAGGGCGCGACCGCCCTGCGGCCTTCAGTCGCCGTCGCGATTTTCCGGCGGCGGTAGCTGTTCCTTGCGCGCACTGCTGTCTCCCGGCACTTCCGGCCGGCTTTCCATCATCAGCGACAGCGCGGCCTTGGCCATCAGGTGCGCGCTGATCGGCGCGGTGATGAACAGGAACACGGTGATCAGCAGCTCGCGCGGCTGCGGGTCCTCGCCGAGGAAGATGTGGTAGGCCACCGAGCACACCAGCACGCAGCCCACGCCCAGCGTGCTGGCCTTGGTCGGTGCGTGCAGGCGCTTGAAGAAGTCGGACAGGCGCACCAGGCCGAGCGCGCCGACCAGGATGAAGAAGCAGCCGGACAGCAGCAGCGCCGACAGCAGGACCTGGAGGAAGAGCATCATTCGACGATGTCCCGGCGCAGCACGAACTTGCTCAGCACCACGGTGCTGCAGAAGCCGAGCATGGCGATCACCAGCGCGGCCTCGAAGTAGACCGCCGAGTTGATGTACATGCCGAACAGCATCAGTTCGGCGATGGCGGTGACCGAGAGCGTGTCCAGGGCGAGGATGCGGTCGGGCACGGTCGGGCCGCGCAGCAGCCGCCACAGCGCCAGCAGCATCGCCAGCCCGACCATGTGCATGCACACCACCAGCGTGGTCTGGAAAACCAGGTGTCCGGTCACGGGAAGATCTCCATCAGCGGCGCTTCGTAGCGGGACTTGATCTCGGCGATCAGGGCCTGCGGGTCTTCCAGGTGCAGCACGTGCACCAGCAGGTGGCGGCGGTCGTCGGACAGGGCCGAGGACACCGTGCCCGGGGTGAGGGTGATCAGGCTGGTGAGCGCGGCGATGCCGTGGATGTTGCCGATGTCCAGCGGCACCCAGATGAAGCCCGGGGTGAGCCGGCGCTCCGGCCCCAGTACCTGTGCGGCGACGCGGAAGTTGGACAGCAGGATGTCCCACAGCATCACGCCCACCAGCCGCGGCAGCGGCCGCAGCGAGCCGATGCGGGCGAACTCGCGGTCCAGGCGCGCGGCGAACAGCGGGATCACCACGCCCAGCAGCATGCCCAGCAGCAGCTGGCCGAGGTCGAAGCTGGCCGACATCACCATCCAGAACGCGACCACGGTGATCGACAGCACGGGCGACGGGAACAACCGCCGCAGCAGGGACGGGCGCGCGCTCATGGCTGCCTCGATTGCGGGACGGTGCCGCGCACGTCGTGCAGGTACTGCTGCGGTGCCAGCAGCTGCGCGGCGATGGCGTCGGTCTGGCGCATCAGCGGCGCGGCGAACACGCTCATCGCCACCGCGCAGGCCAGCAGCAGGGAGGTGGCGGCGGTCTCGAACGGCCGCGCCGGTACGTCGGGGTCGGGCGGCGGTGCCGCATCCTCCTCGCCGGGCACGTGCCAGAACAGGCGGATGCCGCTGCGCACCAGGCCGATGATCACCAGCAGGCCGCCGCCGAGCACTACCGCCCACACCATGCCCGTATGTGCGGCCGGCACCGCCGACAGCAGCGCGGCCTTGGCCAGGAAGCCGGCCAGCGGCGGCAGCCCGGCCACCGCCACCGCGCCGACCAGGAACAGCAGGCCAGGCACGGTCTTGCCCGGCAGCGCTGCGGCCAGGTCGCGCTCGCCGCGTTCGCCGTTGCGGAAACGGCGGCGGCGGATCAGGTCGGCGACCAGGAACAGGGCGGCGGCGGTGAAGGTGCTGTGCGGCAGGTAGTACAGGCCGGCCGAGATCGTGCCGGCGTTGCCGAGCGCGAAGGCGATGAACAGCGTCGCCGCCGAGACCACCACCAGATAGGCCACCTGCACCCGCAGCCGGGTCGCCGCCAGCGCGCCGAGCGCGCCCAGCAGCAGCGTCGCCGCGCCGGCCCACAGCAGCCAGTCCGCGCCGTAGCCGGCCAGCGCGCCGGCGCCTTCGCCGAACCACAGCGTGCCCACCCGCAGCACCGCATACAGGCCGACCTTGGTCATGATCACGAACAGCGCCGCCACCGCCGCCGGCGCGCGCGCATACGACTCGGGCAGCCACAGGTACAGCGGCAGCAGCGCGGCCTTGGCGCAGAACACCACCAGCAGCAGGCCCAGCGCGGCCTTGGCCAGCTTCAGGTGCGAGGGCGGCAGCTCGGCGATGCGCTGGCCGATCTCGGCCATGTTCAGCGAACCCAGGGTGGCGTAGAGCATGCCCAGGGCGACCAGGAACACCGTCGAGGCCGAGACGTTGAACACCACGTAGTGCAGGCCGATGCGCAGGCGCAGGCCCCGGCCGCCGGACAGCAGCAGGCCGTAGGAGGCGATCAGCAGCACCTCGAAGAACACGAACAGGTTGAAGATGTCGCCGGTCAGGAAGGCGCCGTTGAGGCCGACCAGCTGGAACTGGAACAACGCGTGGAAGTGCGGCGCGCGCCGGTCCCAGCCGGTGCAGGCGTGCAGCAGGCAGGCCGCGGCCAGCAGCAGGGTGGTGCCGAGCATCCAGCCGGACAGGCCATCGGCGACCAGGGCGATGCCCAGCCGCGCCGGCCAGTCGCCGAGCAGGTAGACCATCACCTCGCCCTGGCTGGTGGCGGCGATCAGCAGCGCTTCGACCAGCGCCAGCAGCGCCATGCCGGACCAGGCCACGCTGCGCTGCACCCGGGGGCCGTAGCGGCGGTGCTCGACGAACAGCGACAGCGCCGCGGTCAGCAGCGGCACCAGGATCGGCAGGATCGGCAGGTGGTTCGTCATGCGCCGCCCCCGTGGCCTGCGTCGGGCTCATGCGCGTCGACATGGTCGCTGTGGTTGTCGCTGCGGCTGCGCATCGCCAGCACGATGCTGACCGCGGTCATGGCGAAGGCGATGACGATGGCGGTCAGCACCAGCGCCTGCGGCAGCGGGTCTGTGTAGTGCGCCAGGTCCGAGGCCACGCCGTCCTTGAGTACCGGCGCCTTGCCGCTGACCAGCCGCCCGGCGCTGAAGATCAGCAGGTTGGTGGCATAGGACAGGAAGGTCATGCCGAGGATGACGTCGAAGCTGCGCGCGCGCAGCAGCAGGTACACGCCGATCGCGGTGAGCACGCCGATCGCGCTTGCCAGGGCCAGTTCCATCAGTGCATCTCCCCGGTGCGCGCCGAACGGCGGTGGATGTCGATCTCGCCGTTGCGCGCGTTGCGCGTACGCGACGGCTTGATGGTGCCCATCATCGACAGGATCAGCATCACCCCGCCGAACACCACCAGGTATACGCCGGTGTCGAAGCCCATCGCGCTGGCCAGCGGCACTTCGCCGATCAGCGGCAGGTGCAGGTCGAGGTGGCCGCTGGTCAGGAACGGCACGCCGAACAGCATCGACGCCACGCCGCTGAGCAGGGCGATCAGCAGGCCCAGGCCGATGCAGCGGATGTAGTCGAAGCCGAAGCGCGATTCCACCGACACCGTGCCCTGGATCACGTACTGGATCAGCAGCGGCACCGCCAGCACCAGGCCGGCGATGAAGCCGCCGCCCGGCGCGTTGTGGCCGCGCAGGAACAGGAAGATCGACACCGTCAACGTCAGCGGGAACATGATCTGGGCAAGATCGGCCGGCACCGGCAGCTTGATCGGCGGGCCCGGCATGATCTGTTCCGGCGCCATCCGCGAGCGGCGCAGCAGCGCATGCACCACCAGCGCGGCGATGCCGAACACGGTGATCTCGCCGAAGGTGTCGAAGCCGCGGAAGTCGACCAGGATCACGTTGACCACGTTGTGCCCGTAGGCCTCGGGCAGCGCGCGCCGCAGCATCTCGCCGGCCATGGTGTTGGGCGGCAGGGTCATCATCGCGTAGGCCAGCGCGGCCAGGCCGCCGCCGGCGACGATGGCGATCAGCGCGTCGCGGCGTTTGCGCCACGCCGCGCGTTCGGGCGGCGACTGCGCCGGCAGGTAGTTCATGCCCAGCAGCATCAGCGCCAGCGTCACCGTCTCCACCATCAGCTGGGTCAGGGCCAGGTCGGGGGCGGACAGGAACACGAAGGCCAGCGCCACCATCAGCCCGGTACCGCCCATCACGATCACCGCCAGCAGGCGCTGCCGGTACAGGAACAGCGCGCCCAGCGCGCAGGCCAGCATCACCAGCCACAGCGCCCAGCCCAGCAGCGGCATCGGCTGCGCCGTCGGCCAGTCGGGGAGCGACGGCGCGGCGGCATAGGGCGCGGCGGCCACCACCACCGCGACCAGCACCAGCGCCAGCAGCATGCGCTGCAGGCTGCCGTTGGCCAGGGCATGGGTGAGGCGCTGGGCCAGCCCGAACAGCGCGTCCATGCCGCGCTGGAACAGCTGCTTGCCGACCGGTCGGTTGCTGGCGGCGTACAGGTCGGTCAGACGGCGCAGGCCGAAATACAGGGCGATGCCGCCGGCCACGCCGACCGCGCTCATCGCCAGCGGCAGGTTGAAGCCGTGCCAGATCGACAGGCTGTAGGCGGGCATGGCCGGGCCGAGGATGGCCTGCGCGCCGGCCTGCAGAACCGGCGCCACGGTCAGCGCCGGCGCGATGCCGACCGCCAGGCAGATCAGCACCAGCACCTCCACCGGCACCTTCATCCAGCGCGGCGGTTCGTGCGGCACCACCGCGATATCGAGCGGGCCCTTGCCGAAGAACGTGTCGTGGACGAAGCGCAGGCTGTAGGCCACGCCGAGGATGCCGGCCAGCAGGGCCGCGCCGCTCATCGCCGTGCGCATCCATTGCGGGCCGCCGGTGGCCAGCGCCTCGGCGAACAGCATTTCCTTGGACAGGAAGCCGTTGAGCAGCGGGATGCCGGCCATCGCCAGCGAGGCGATGATCGCCAGCGCGCTGGTGATGGGCATCAGCCGGCGCAGGCCGCCGAGCCGGCGCATGTCGCGGGTGCCGGTCTCGTGGTCGATGATGCCGGCGGCCATGAACAGCGAGGCCTTGAAGGTGGCGTGGTTGAGGATGTGGAACACGCCGGCCACCACCGCCATCGGCGTGGACAGGCCGAACAGCAGGGTGATCAGGCCCAGGTGCGAGATCGTCGAGTAGGCCAGCAGGCCCTTGAGATCATGCTGGAAGATCGCGTTCCAGGCGCCGATCAGCAGGGTGGCCGCACCGATGCCGCTGACCAGGTAGAAGAACAGTTCGCTGCCGGCCAGCGCCGGATGCAGCCTCGCCAGCAGGAACACGCCGGCCTTCACCATCGTCGCCGAATGCAGGTAGGCCGACACCGGCGTCGGCGCGGCCATGGCGTGCGGCAGCCAGAAGTGGAAGGGGAACTGCGCGCTCTTGGTGAAGATGCCGGCCAGCACCAGCAGCAGCGCCCACGGATACAGCGGGCTGCTGCGGATCAGCTCGCCGGAGGCCAGCACCACATCCAGGTCGAAGCTGCCGACGATGCGCCCGATCAGGAGTACGCCGCCGAGCAGCGCCAGCCCGCCGCCGCCGGTGACGACGAAGGCCATGCGCGCGCCTTCGCGCGCGTCCCTGCGGTGCGACCAGAAGCCGATCAGCAGGAACGAACTGATGCTGGTCAGCTCCCAGAACACCATCAGCAGCAGCAGGTTGCCGGACAGCACCATGCCCAGCATCGCGCCCATGAACAGCAGCAGGCAGCTGTAGAAGCGGCGCGCGCTGTCCTGTGCGGAGAGGTAGTAGTGCGCGTACAGCACCACCAGCGCGCCGATGCCCAACACCAGGCCGGCGAACATCCAGGCCAGCCCGTCCAGGCGCAGGGTGGCGTCCAGCCCGATCCGCGGCAGCCAGGCCCAGCTCTCGCGCAGCACCGTGCCATCGAGCACGGCCGGCGTCATCGCTCCCAGCAGCACCAGGCCCAGCAGCGGCGCCGCGCCGGCCAGCCACGCGGCGGCCGTACGTGACAGGCGGGCGTGCAGGGCGATGAGCGCGGCCATCAGGAATGGCAGCGCGAGCAGCAGGGGGAAAACGGATGTCATGCAGGGAATGCGGGATTCGCGAGCAGGTTTTGCAGTCTAACAGGCGCTTTTTTGCTACCGGAACCCCATACATGAACGGGCCGTTCGGGTTCCGTGCGTGCCGGCGAGCGCGCCGCGCCTGCCTTGGCGCCGGTCCGCGCAGGTGTCCGGCGGGTGGCTGCCCGATGGCCGGGGAGCGCGCCTGGTGGGGCATGGCGCAGCGGACGCGGCCACTGGCGCATCCGCGTGCAACGCGTGGAGCGATGCTTCGTTGCGCGTGCCGGGCGAGGGCATGCCGTGGGCAGGGACAGGTGGAGTTGGCGCCTGCCGGAGCGGCAGGCGGGCCTCACGGTTCCGGTTGTGGTGGCAGCGAGCGCGGATCGCGGACCAGCAGCGTGTCCGTTTCCAGGGTGGCGACCAGGCGCCGCGCGACACTGCCGATCAGCAGTTCGAACAGCGCGCCGCGGCCATGCGTGCCGACCACCGCCAGGTCGATGTCCTCGGCCTCGGCATGCTGGCGCAGCAGTCGCGCCGGATCGCCAGGCTCGATCACGGCCTGCACCTGGCCCGGCGCCGCCAGGGCCGGCAGGCCGGCCTGGAAATCGCGGGCCTGCTCGTTCGCGCGCAGCCGGGCCTGCGCCTGCAGCATCTCGCGGTCGCCGGCCAGCAGCGCGCTGCCCGGCGTTTCCAGCGCATGCACCAGCGCCAGCCGCAACGGCGGGCCGAACAGGTCCAGCGCCTGACAGGTCGCGTGGCGGGCGCTTTCCGAGAAATCCGTGGCCACGGCCAGGTTGCGGTAGGGCGCGCGTACGCGCCGGTGCACGACCAGCAGCGGCAGCGGGCAATGCCGGGTCAGCCACAGCACGCTCGAACCGAGTGCGGGCAGCTCGAACGCCGGATCGCTGGCGATCCCGGTCACGATCAGGCCGCAGCCGGCTTCGGCGGCGAGCTGCAGCAGGGCGCGGCCGACATGGCCTTCGCCTATGCGCACCTCCAGCGCGATGCCGTCGGCCTCGGCGCCCAGGTCGCGGCGCAACCGCCATTCCACGGATTGGCGGGCATGCTCGCGGACCAGCGGGTCGGGCGCGTCGAGGATGCCGGCGATCATCCGCTGCGCCGGCACCGGCGGAAGCACGGTCGCCACCACCAGCCGCGCATTCCATTGCCGCGCCAGCTGCAGGGCGCGCGACAGGGCGCGGTCGCAGCGCGCACTCAGGTCGGTGGCCAGCAGGATGGCGCCCGGCGGCGCGGAGCGGGAGTTCGGCATGGCGTCCTCGGCAGTTCGGTCGCGCCGAGTCTACCCGCTGGGCGTCAGCCTGTTCCGATCGCCTATCCTTTCGCCATGGAAGCAGGGCGACACGACCAAAAGACGCCGCGGCGCGCGCTGGTGTTCGGTGGCAGCGGACAGATCGGCGAGCGGGTGCTGGCCGGGCTGCTGGCCGATGGCTGGCAGGTCAGCGCGGTATCGCGCGCGCCGCGCGCGCCGGCACCGGGGCTGGCGTGGCGGCAGGGCGATCTGTCCGGCGACTGGCAGGACGCGTGTCCGTTCGACGCGGTGTTCAGCTGCGGCCCGCTCGATCACTTCGCGCGCTGGTACGCGGCATCAGGCATCGCCGCGCCGCGCGTGGTCGCATTCGGTTCCACCAGCGTCGAGGTCAAGGAGGATTCGAGCGAAGCGGCCGAGCGCGACGTCGCCCGCCGGCTGCGCGAGGCCGAGTCCCTCCTGTTCGCCACCGCGCGCGACCGCGGCGCGGCGGCGACGGTGCTGCGACCCACCCTGGTCTACGGCGCCGGCCGCGACGTCACGTTGACCGCGATCGCGCGGTTGGCGTCACGCGCAGGGGTGTTCGTATTGCCCTCCGGAGCCGATGGCCTGCGCCAGCCGGTGCACGTGCAGGACCTGGCCGACGCCGCGCTGCAGGTGCCGCGGCATCCGGCCACGGCCGGGCGCGCCTATGCGCTGGGGGGCGGCGAACGCCTGGGCTATGCGGAAATGGTGCGGCGGGTGCTGGCGGCGCTGCAGCCGCAACCGCGACTGCTGCGCGTACCGGCGCCCCTGTTCCGCACCGCGCTGACGCTGGCCCATGCCGCCGGCCGCCTGCGCGGCATGAACGCCGCCGCGCTGGCGCGCATGCGTGAGCCGCTGGTGTTCGACATCGGCCCGGCGCAGCGCGATTTCGGCTATGCGCCGCGTCCGTTCCTGCCGACCCGGGACATGTTCGGCCTGTAGAGCGGGGCAGCGTTCGGCCGGGGCATCACCGGCAAAGCCCCGCCGGGCGTCGCCCGGCGCTACAGAGCTGCAGGGCTCGTCCTGTAGAGCGGGCAGCGCCCCGCTGGGGCATCACCGGCAAAACCCCGCCGGGCGTTGCCCGGCGCTACATAGCCGCAGCGCTCATCCTGTAGAGCGGGGCAGCGCCCCGCTGGGGCATCACCGGCAAAGCCCCGCCGGGCGTTGCCCGGCGCTACATAGCCGCAGCGCTCATCCTGTAGAGCGGGGCAGCGCCCCGCTGGGGTATCACCGGCAAAACCCCGCCGGGCGTTGCCCGGCGCTACATAGCCGCAGCGCTCATCCTGTAGAGCGGGGCAGCGCCCCGCTGGGGCATCACCGGCAAAACCCCGCCGGGCGTTGCCCGGCGTTACAGGGGTATCCGCGATCCGGACGGACGGGCTTTCCCTCAAGGGACGGGCCGTTCAGTACTTCCAGCCGAACTGGCGGTACAGCTTGGCCAGTACCCAGATCGGGCCGATCAGCAGATACGTCAGGTCGGTGAGGAAACTGGGCCGGCGGCCTTCGATGTGATGGCCGATGAACTGCGCGATCCATGCCACCACGAACACGCCGATGCCGGAGAAAAGCAGGCCGCGCAGGCCGATGCGGTCTTCCAGCAGCCGGCACAGGCAGCCGGAGATGAAGAACAGGATCAGCATGCCGATGCCCAGCGGCCGCGACAGGCGGTTGTAGTACGCCCAGGCGCCGAACATCGCCAGCGCCGCCCAGATGCCGTACTGGAACCACGGCAGCAGCGGCGGGATGCACCACAGCAGGGCGATCACCGACCACGCGATGGCCGGCACCGCGACCACGTGGATGGCCTGGTTGGTGGCATTGCGATGGTCGCCGGAGTAACTGGCGAACCAGCGGTCGATGGGGCGTGCGGCGCTCATGTCCATGCTGCCTCTTCTCCCGGCGGGGCGTGTGGGGCGCGCCCGGGCGGGCGCGCCGGTGGTCAGTCGATGTGGATGCCGGCCAGCTTCTGCAGGGCTTCGGCGTACTTGTCGCGGGTGCGCGAGATCACCTCGGCCGGCAGCTCCGGGCCGGGGGCGGTCTTGTTCCAGTCCAGCGTTTCCAGGTAGTCGCGCACGAACTGCTTGTCGTAGCTCGGCGGGCTGGTGCCGACCTCGTACTCGTCGGCCGGCCAATAACGCGAGGAATCCGGCGTCAGCATCTCGTCCATGATGTACAGGCGGCCGTCGGCGTCGGTGCCGAACTCGAACTTGGTGTCGGCCAGCAGGATGCCGCGCTCGGCGGCATAGGCGGCGGCGAACTTGTAGATGCGCAGGGTGGCGTCGCGCACCTTTTCGGCCAGGTCGGCGCCCACCGCCTTGACCATCGCATCGAAGTCGATGTTCTCGTCGTGGTCGCCCACCGCCGCCTTGGTGGACGGGGTGAAGATCGGCTCGGGCAGCTGCTGCGCCTGCTGCAGGCCGTCGGGCAGCTTGATGCCGCTGACCTGACCGGTGCGCTGGTAGTCCTTCCAGCCGCTGCCGATCAGGTAGCCGCGGGCGATGGCTTCCACCGGCACCGGTTTCAGCTTCTTCGTCACCACCGCGCGCCTGGCGTACAACGCCGGGTCCACGCCCTCGGGCAGCACGCTGGCCACGTCGATGCCGGTCAGGTGGTTGGGCATCAGGTGTTCGGTCTTGCCGAACCAGAAGTTCGACACCTGGCACAGCATCTCGCCCTTGCCGGGAATCGGGTCGGGTAGCACCACGTCGAACGCGGACAGGCGGTCGGTGGCCACGATCAGCAGGTAGTCGCCGGCAGGCGTGTCGGCGGGCAGACGTTCGCGCGGGATATCGAATACATCGCGCACCTTGCCGCGGTGGCGCAAGGGCAGGCCGGGAAGATCGGATTGCAGCAGCGTGGTCGGCACGGGCACTCCTGGAACTTGGCGATGAAGCCGTCGGCACAGGACCCGGGGGCCCGCGGCGGACGGCGGGCGGCCTAGTGTAAGGCCGTCCGGGGCCGCTGTGGCATAAAATGCGCGTCCGATCTGTCAAGGCCACAGCCCCACCCATGCGCTGGTACGGAAAACTGCTGGGATTCATCGCCGGCGCCCTGCTGTTCAGGCCCAACCCGCTGTTCGGCGCGGTGGTGGGCATGCTGCTGGGGCACGCGTTCGACAACGACTGGTTCAAGCTGGGCAAGGACCTGCCCTACCGCGAACTGGGCGTCACCCGCGATGCCACCGACGCCGAGATCGACCTGGCCTACCGCCGCCTGATTTCCCAGTACCACCCCGACAAGGTGGCCGGCGCCGCGCCCGAACTGCGCGCCCAGGCCGAAAGGAAGGCCCGGCAGATCAACGCCGCCTACGACCGCATCAAATCCCTGCGCAAGCGCTGAAAGGCTCCGACATGTCCAACTGCATCATCGCCCCGTCCATCCTCTCGGCCGATTTCGCCCGGCTCGGCGAGGAAGTCGACAACGTCATCGCCGCTGGCGCCGACTGGGTCCATTTCGACGTGATGGACAACCATTACGTGCCCAACCTGACCATCGGCCCGATGGTCTGCCAGGCGCTGCGCAAGCACGGCGTGACCGCGCCGATCGACGTGCACCTGATGGTCGAACCGGTGGACCGCATCGTGCCGGACTTCGCCGAAGCCGGCGCCAGCCTCATCAGTTTCCATCCGGAGGCCTCGAAGCACGTCCACCGCACCATCCAGCTGATCAAGTCGCACGGCTGCAAGGCCGGCCTGGTGTTGAACCCGGGCACGCCGGTGGAAGTGCTGGACTGGGTGCTGGAAGACCTGGACCTGGTGCTGCTGATGTCGGTCAACCCCGGCTTCGGCGGCCAGGCCTTCATTCCCTCCACGCTGGACAAGCTGCGCGCGGTGCGGGCGATGATCGACAAGCGCGGCAAGCCGGTGATCCTGGAAGTCGACGGCGGCGTGAAGGCCGACAACATCGGGCAGATCGCCGCGGCCGGCGCCGACGCCTTCGTCGCCGGCTCGGCCATCTTCAACGCCCCGGACTACGCACAGGTGATCGCGCAGATGCGCGGCAACGTCGCCGCGGCGCGGGGCTGAGGCAAGCAGGCCTCTCCCTCTGCGGCTGGGCATGACATGAGGCTTTTCCTCCAGGGCCGGCACTTCGCAGCCTTCTGTCGGGGGACGATATTGGCGTGCCTCATCTGGAGCGGAAACTCGCAGGCCCAGCCAGACCCGGCATCGGTGGTCGAAACCCTCTGCGCCAAGCGTGTGGTCGCCTTGGGAGAACTCCCCAGCCATGGCGAGGCATCGGCATTCCGGTTCAAGGCCGAGGTGGTGCGGAGGCTGGTCGATCAGTGCGGGTTCGATGCTGTCCTGTTTGAAGCGCCGATCTACGATTTCCTGGGCTTTGAGCATGCCTTGGAAGAAGGAGCCGCCGGGCAGCGGCAACTGGACAATGCGATCGGCCGGTTCTGGTGGGTGCAGGAACTCGCCGACTGGCGTCGATGGTTGATGGTCTCCTCGATGCAGCGCCGGGTTTTGGTCGGCGGCCTGGACGATCAGGTCAGTGCGACAAGCGTTTATGCAATGACGGTGCTTCCGGCGCTGGTAGGGCGTCGATTGCCGGGTGACGAGGGCATGGCATGTAAAAATGCCGTGGAAAGAAATCTGCTCTGGAGCTATGACGACAGCGTCCCCTATGACGCTGCGGAACAGCGGTTGCTGGACGATTGCGCGCGGCACGCACGGGATTCCGTGGTTCGGTCTTTGAGTGAAAACGAACCGCATATGCTTGGGAATCTAGCCACCTATCATCATCGGACCGCAGGAGGAGCATCGGTTGTCCCGCGCGACGATGTGATGTATCGGAATGTGCTCTGGTACCTGGAGCGGCTACCCGGGGATGCGCGGATCGTCATCTGGACCGCAAACGTGCATGCTGCCCGCAAGAGCGTTCCGGAGCGGGCGTCGTCGATGGGCGCGTTGCTGGCAGAGCGGTTCGGTGGCGATTTCGCCGCCATTGGTGGAACCGCACTGGATGGTTGGTCGCGGATGGCTGGAGGACCTGTGCGGCGGTTGGCACCAGTTCCCTCCATTGCACTGGAAAGAGAAGCGTCCGCGGCTGCCGGTCCGGTGGACTATCTGGACGGCACACGCTTGAGTGCGATGGGGCGGGTCGCCTCACGGTTGTTCGGGGAATTCCGCGTCGAGAGCTGGGGTGACTATTTCGACGGCGTATTCATCGTCCGTGACGAGAAAGGTCCGACGCCAGGCTGGGAGTAACAGGGGACAGCCCGGTGCGGTGTTGGCAGAATGCGGCGTTCCCTGCTGAGCGAGGTTGAGATGCCAAAGTTGAACATCCGTCCAGCCGTCGCCGATGACGCCGGCCTGATCCTGCATTTCATCCGCGAACTGGCGATCTACGAAAGAGCCGAATCGTCGGTGCAGACCGACGAGGCCGGCATCCGTGCCAGCCTGTTCGGCACCGGTGCCAAGGCGCAGGCGCTGGTCTGCGAGCGCGACGGCAAGGCCATCGGTTACGCGGTGTATTTCTATAACTACTCCACCTGGCTGGGCCGCAACGGCATCTACCTGGAAGACCTGTACGTCAGCCCGGAACATCGCGGATGCGGCGCGGGCAAGGCGCTGCTGCAGCACATCGCGCGGTTGGCGGTGGCGCAGGGCTGCGGCCGTTTTGAATGGTCGGTGCTGGACTGGAACACGCCGGCGATCGATTTCTACCGCGCCGCCGGCGCGCTGCCGCAGGACGAATGGACCGTGTACCGGCTGCAGGGCGATGCCCTGCGGCGGTTCGCCGAAGGCTGAAACACGCGGACTCCGGGCGCTGCCCGGCGCTACAGAACCCGCCGCCTTGTAGAGCGGGGCAACGCCCCGCTGAGGCTTTCCCGGCGAAGCCCCGCGGGCGCTGCCGACGCTACAGAACCCGCCGCCTTGTAGAGCAGGGCAACGCCCCGCTGAAGCTTTCCCGGTGAAGCCCCGCCGGGCGTTGCCCGGCGCTACAGAACCTGCCGTCTTGTAGAGCAGGGCAAGGCCCACCCTGCGGGGCCTCACAAGCTCCGCCGGACGCAGCTCGTCATGCGCCTCGCGTACTCCGCATCCAGGAAGTGATGGGAATAAAAAAAAGGCCGTGGCGTCGCCGCCACGGCCGGGGGAATTCGTGGGAGGCTGATCCTGCCTCCATCCATCATCCCTGCTATGGCCTTCCATTCTCCGGACGGGCGATGACGCGACGATGACGGCAGCATTGCCGCTTCGTGGCAGTGGCGGACATTACAGAGCGTTCATGCGTGCGCCACGTTCCCGTTAGCCGGCGTGGCGCAACCTGTCCTCGATGGTTGGAAACACCATCCTCCTGAACCTCCACCCTGCAGCCAGCCCAAAGGATCACGCATATGAAGACCTCCGCCCTTCTCCTCGCCGTCGGCCTGACCCTGGGCGCCGGCACCGCGTTCGCCGCGCAGTCGACCGCCCCGGCCACGCCCGCCACCCCGGCGGCGCCGGCCACGCAGATGGCCCCCGCCGCCAAGATGGCCGCCGCGCCGGCCGCCAAGCACCACGGCAAGAAGCATCACCACCGCGCCGCCACCGCCAAGCCGGCGGTCGCCGCCCCGACCTCGGGTGCGGGCAGCAAGTAAGTTCCTGGCTCGGGATGGCCACGCCGGTCCATGGGCCGGCGTGGCCCGCCTGTGTCCGGTCCGGTCAGCGTGACGGAGGGCAGGGCAATGAACGCGAATATCCGCCGCCTGCATCGGGCGATGGCCTTGGTCCTGCTCGCCGTCCTTGGTGGCGCGATGGTGGGGGGCGCCGTTGCCGGGCCTGTCACCCCGCCGGTTCCCAGTTCCAGTTCTTCCTCTTCAAGGCCGCCGCCCGTGGTGGCGAAGGCGCCGCCACGCTGCCTCAAGCGCAGCGCCCTGGGCAAGTGCGAACGCCGCGCGCCAGCCACCGGCCGCCGCAATCCGCCCGCCGTCCCCGCCGCGACGCATTGAGCCGGACCGCGGGCCTGCCAGCGGCGCCGCCGCCGGCGCTATGCTTCCTCCACCCAGGCCACACACACGCCTCCATGCGCATACTGGTCGTCGAGGACGATACGCAGATTTCGGCATTCATCGCCAAGGGGCTGCGCGAGGACGGGCACGTCGTCGACTGCGTGGACAACGGCCGCGACGGCCTGTTCATGGCCACGACCGAAGCCTATGCGGCGGTCGTGCTGGACCGCATGCTCCCCGGGCTGGACGGCCTCACCGTGCTGCGCACGCTGCGCGGTGCCGGCAATGCGGTGCCGGTGCTGCTGCTGACCGCGCTGGCCGACGTCGACCACCGCGTCGAAGGCCTGCGCGCCGGCGCCGACGACTATCTGGTCAAGCCCTTCGCCTTCGCCGAGCTCAGCGCCCGGCTTGATGGGTTGTCGCGCCGCAGTCCGGCCGCGTCGCAGGCCGCGCCGTCGACGCGGCTGCAGGTCGCCGACCTGGAACTGGACCTGCTGCGCCGTGCCGCCTCGCGCAGCGGCCGCGCCATCGAACTGCTGCCGCGCGAGTTCATGTTGCTCGAATACCTGATGCGCAACGCCGGCCGCGTGGTCACCCGCACGATGCTGCTGGAGTCGGTGTGGAACTACCACTTCGATCCGCAGACCAATGTGATCGACGTGCACATCAGCCGCCTGCGGCAGAAGATCGACCACGGCTTCGCCACGGCGCTGCTGCACACGGTGCGCGGCGCCGGCTACCGGCTCGGCGATTGATGCGCCTGCTGCGCTCCACCACCTCGCGGCTGGCACTGGCGGTGTCCATCGCCTTCCTGCTGTCCTTCATTCTGCTCGGCACCGGCATCTACGCCGCGGTGTCGACCCTGCTCGAACGCGATGCGCACGAGGTCGTACGCACCGATGCGGCCGGGCTGCGCGATCTCTACCGCCACGCCGGTTACGCGCGGCTGCGCGAGGAACTGCTGGGGCGCATCCAAACTCCGGACGATCCGGACATGGTCTACCTGCTGCTGGACGCCGACGGCAGGGTCATCGCCGGCACGCTGGCGGCCCTGCCCGGCTGGAGCGCGAGCGCGCATTGGCTGGAGTTCATCGACGAGGAGTCCGACGACGACCCGCGGGTGATCGCGCACCAGCAGCTGCTGGACAACGGTCAATACCTGGTCGCCGGCCTGCGCATGCGCTCGGAAGACGGCTTCCTGCGCCTGATCCTGCATTCGGCACTGGCGGCGCTGCTGGCCGCGGCGGTGATGGGCGCGATGGTCGGGCGCTGGACTTCGCGCTGGGTGGCGCGGCGCCTGGGCAGCCTGGACCGCACCGCCGAGCGCGTGGCCGCCGGCGAAATGGACCTGCGCGTGCACAGCGACGGCAGCGGCGATGCGTTCGACCGCGTCGCGCTGCGCTTCAACGGCATGCTGGACCGGATCCAGGCGCTGCTCGACGCGGTCCGCCATGCCACCGACCACATCGCGCACGACCTGCGCACCCCGCTGAGCCGCCTGCGCACGCGGCTGGAATCGATGCGCGACGTACCGGCCATCGCCGGCTCGCCGGCGGCGCTGGCTGAACTGGAGGCGGGGCTGGCGGAAACCGATGGCCTGCTGCAGTCCTTCTCCGCGCTGCTGCGCCTGTCGCGGATCGAGGCGCAGCCGGCGACCGCCGGCGATGCCTCCGTCGTGGATCTGGACCGGTTGATCGACGATGTGGTCGAGCTCTACCAGCCGGTCGCCGCCCAGCGCGGCATGCGGCTGCGCGTCCTGGGCGAACCGCTGCAGGTGATGGGCGATCCGGACCAGTTGTTCCAGGTGCTGGTGAACCTGCTCGACAACGCGCTCAAGTACGGGCCGGCCGGCGGTACCGTCACCATCGCCATGGCCGCGGCGGGCGAGCAGGCCGAACTGAGCATCCGCGATGAAGGCCCCGGCATCCCTGAGGGCGACCGCCAGCGCGTGTTCGATCGGTTCCAGCGCCTGCAGGCCGACCGCAGCCAGCCCGGCACCGGGCTGGGCTTGAGTCTGGTGCGCGCCATCGTCGCCCGCCACCGCGGCACCATCGTCCTGTCCGACGGCGACGCCGGGCCCGATGGCAATCCGGGGCTGTGCGTGACCCTTCACCTGCCGCGGCGGCATTCACCTGCCATGGATTGAGGTGGGCGACAACCGCGGCATGGCGGCCCGAAAGCACCATGGGACGGGCGTGGAAAGTTGCCCCTGCAAGTGTTCCGTGGCGCTGCCGCGGCACCCGCGGCCGCCCATTTGCGGTACAGTTGCGCGGTGTCCAATCTGACGACCAAGCGTTCCCTTTCTTCCGCTCGCCGCTGGTGGCGATGGTGGCCCGTTGCCGTCGTCCGTACCGCCACCACCGATTTCCGGAAGGAAGACCGTCTTGATCACGTTCGAGCAGTTCCAGCAGCAGGCCGCTGAAGGCCATACCCCCGGCTCCCGTAATTTCGTTCCCGTCGTCCGCGAAGTGCTGTCCGACCTGGACACGCCGCTCTCGGTCTACCTGAAGCTCGCCGACGGTCCGCATACCTACCTGTTCGAATCGGTCGAGGGCGGTGAACGCTTCGGCCGCTATTCGATCATCGGCCTGCCGGCGCGGCGCATCTACAGCTTCCGTGGGCATACGCTGGAAGTCAGCGAGCTGGGCGAAGTGGTCGAACGCCGCGAAGTGGCCGATCCGCTGGCCGAAGTGGAAGTGCTGCGCAACCAGTATTCGGTGCCGCAGCTGGAGGGCCTGCCGGGCTTCACCGGGGGCCTGGTCGGCTGGTTCGGCTTCGAGTGCATCCAGTACATCGAGCCGCACCTGGGTGCCGGCGACAAGCCCGACGAACTCGGCACGCCGGACATCTACCTGATGCTGTCCGAAGAACTGGCGGTGTTCGACAACCTCAAGGGCCGGCTGTACCTGATCGTGCATGCCGATCCGACCCAGCCGCAGGCCTGGGCGCGCGCCAACCGCCGCCTCGACGAACTGGCGCATCGGCTGCGCCAGGCCGGCGCCGGCTACCCGCAGGCGCAGGTGTCCGACGCCATCGACGAGCAGGATTTCCAGTCCTCCTTCACCCGCGAGCAGTACCACGACGTGGTGCGCAGGGCGCAGGACTACGTGCGCGCCGGCGACATCTTCCAGGTGGTGCCGAGCCAGCGCCTGCGCGTGCCGTTCCGTGCGCGGCCGATCGACGTGTACCGCGCGCTGCGCGCGCTGAATCCGTCGCCATACATGTATTTCATCGACGTCGGCGGCACCCAGGTGGTGGGCTCCTCGCCGGAGATCCTGGCGCGCCTGCGCGACGGCATCGTCACCGTGCGCCCCATCGCCGGCACCCGCCCGCGCGGCGCCACGCCGGAGCTGGACAAGGCGCTGGAAGTCGAGCTGCTGGCCGATCCCAAGGAGCGCGCCGAGCACGTGATGCTGATCGACCTGGGGCGCAACGACGTCGGCCGCGTCGCCGAGCCGGGCACGGTCAAGGTGGGCGAGCAGTTCGTGATCGAGCGCTACAGCCATGTCATGCACATCGTCAGCGAGGTCACCGGCACGCTGAAGGCCGGGCTGAGCTACAGCGACGTGCTGCGCGCCACCTTCCCGGCCGGCACCGTCAGCGGCGCGCCGAAGATCCGCGCGCTGGAGATCATCCGCGAGCTGGAGCCGGTCAAGCGCAACGTGTACTCCGGCGCGGTCGGCTACATCGGCTGGCACGGCGACGCCGACACCGCCATCGCCATCCGCACCGCGGTCATCCAGGATGGCTACCTGTACGTGCAGGCCGGCGGCGGCGTGGTCTACGACTCGGACCCGGACGCGGAGTGGCACGAGACCATGAACAAGGGCCGCGCGCTGTTCCGCGCGGTGGCGCAGGCGGCGAAGGGGCTTTGACCCTTGCCTCAGCGCCGCCGGTTTCCGACGTAAATGCCGTTCCACTCGCCATGACAAGGAGTGCCACATGAAGTTTTCCCGCATGTTGCTGTGGTCGGCATTGCTGGTTGCCGTGGTTCCGCAGGCGTGGGCGCAGGCCAACTCGGTTCCCTCGCAACCGCATCTGCTGGTGAAGGGGGATGCAAGCCGCAAGGTGATGCCGGATCGCTTCGTGGTGAAGGTCGCGCTGGAATCGGTTGACATGCAGACCGATATCGCTCGCCGCAAGGTTCAAGCCAATGCCGAGCGGATCATGGGTTTGTTCGCCAAGCATCGTGCCATCGCGGAGACGGTGCGCATGGATAACCTGAGCATCGAGCCGTCCACACGCTACAAGGAGGATGAGGAAGTGTTCGCGGGCACGGCTGTCAGCCGTGACCTGGAAGGCGCCTTCGAGAATCCAGAGCAGTTGCGGGACTTTCTTGCCGAGTTGAAGGCCAGCAAGGAGATTCAGGTGCGCACCGCCACCCCGAAGTACTCGGGTGAGCTACGCCTGCGTGCCGAACTCAAGGCCGAAGCGGCAGCGCAGACGCGCGCGTCGGCCAAGGGGCTGGCGGATGCCTATGGGGCGAAGATTATTGGCCTTTATACGATTTCCGACGTCGCCCCCAGTTTTGCCTATGGCGTGCAGGCCGGCAGCTGGCCAAACGTCAATAGCGGCGGCGATTTCTACGAGCGTGGCGGCTCGCTGGATCGGGTGCAGGTGTCCGGTAGCCGCAACCAGGTTACGGCTGCATCTGCATCTGCAGCTGGCGAGCTGCTCACGGCCGCGCCCATCACCTACACCGAAAACGTCTACGCCATCTTCCTGATTAGCGACGGAAACTGAACCATGCTGTTGATGCTCGATAACTGACATCGGAATCCAGTGCGGTCCAGAATAGTCCGCGAACAACATCTAAAGCATTGATCTTAATCGACTGATATCCGTGCTCGTCCGTATGAGTCCATGGCAAGGCGATGAAAAAGCGGGTACGGTAGGGGGTATTGAATCACCGATACCCGCAGATGCCGCTCACCGACGCGAAGATCAGAACGACGAAGCCAAGCCTGAAGCCGCAAAAGCTCAGTGACGGTGCGGGTCTTCATTTGGAGGTGCGCCCGAGCGGCGCCAAGTTGTGGCGGTATCGCTATCGGATAGATGGGCGAGAGAACCTGTACGCCCTCGGCGAGTATCCAGAGATCTCGCTGCAAGAAGCTCGGGCTGAGCGGGAGCGAGCTCGAGCCCTGGTGAAGCAGGGCGTCCATCCCTCCCACGAGCGATCTCGTAGTCGCGCAAGTTCAATCGCGGCGAACAAGGACACCTTTAAGGCTTTGGCAGAAGAGTGGATATCAGAGGGCCGACCTCGTTGGACTGCCTACTACGCTTCACAGATCGAGTCCTATTTCGCTAGAGACGTCTATCCGAAGATCGGTAGGAGGCCTATGCGCTCTCTGACCTCGGTCGACGTGATGGATGTGATCAAGGCGATATCCGGCAGAGGCGCCAAGGCTGCAGCTATCAATGTCCGGCAGTGGATATCTGCCGTTTTCTGCTACGCCGTTGCGAATTTGAGGGCGGACTCTGATCCGGCTGCTGCGTTACGGCGGACGATCATTCGAGATCCGGTTGAGCATGCCAGGTCGCTGTCGGATCAGGAGTTGCGCCTGTTCTTCTCGCGGCTATCGGACTTCAAGGGGAACCGTACCACTGCGATTGCGCTTCGACTCCTCATGCTGATGTGGACGCGCACGGCAGAGTTGAGGAAGGCGGAGTGGGTCGAATTCAACATTGCGGAGCGGCTGTGGACCATTCCGCCGGGCCGGATGAAGCGGCGCAGGAAGCACCTTGTGCCACTCTCGGATCAAGCAATAGAGCTTCTTCTTGAGCTTAGGGAGATCACTGGCGCAGGGCGGTACCTGTTCCCTAACAATCGCCGTCCGAAGGAAGTGATGAGTGCAACAACGATAAATCGGGCGCTTGAACACATGGGGTTCGCCTCTGGAGAAGTCACTGGCCATGACTTTCGAGCAACTGGCTCTACGCACATGCTTGAGCTTGGTTATCGCAAAGAACACATCGATGTGCAGCTTGCCCATGCGAAGAAGAGCAGAACAGACGCCGCCTACGATCACGCGATCTATCTTCCGCAACGAACGGAGATGCTTCAGGCGTGGGCCGCGAAGCTCGAAGTCATGGAGCAAGACTCCGAAAGCATGGTCTGAGCGATAAGTGATTCAAAATAATTTCAGATCCATAACACCTGATTGAGACTGGAAGATCAGTCTTGCGTATGTGCGCTCCGCATGCGGCGCACAGGTACAGGTGTCGATATGAGAGGAAAGACTGAAGTTATCTACTTTGCGCTGGTGATAGCGGCATCAATGCTCGCCACGATTGCACGCTCTTACAAGGTTCCCGGGGTGAACTCCTCGGGCTGATTCCAAGCGAGAAAAAGATCCCACAAGGCCCGGGCATTGCCCGGGCCTTGTGCTTTTTGTGCGCCATAAAAAAATAGGGATACTTCTATGCACTACGTGGAGAACATGGCCTACGTTGGAGATCGGCCTTGGCATGGGTTGGGAAGCAGGCTGAATAAAGACCAGTCGATCGAGACCTGGAAGACCGCAGCGGGTATGGACTGGGCAATCAACGAGGCAGAGGTCGAGTACAGAAGTGCGTCATGTGGCGAATCGGACACCCATGGGTATCCAGAGCAGAAGGTGCTTTACAGATCTGACACGTTGACGCCGCTGGCAGTTGTCTCAAAACGCTATCAAGTCGTCCAGCCTGAGGAAGTACTCGAGTTCTATCGAGATCTTACGTCCCTACATGGCTTCGAGCTCGAGACGGCGGGTGTACTGAAGGGAGGCAGGAAGTTTTGGGCGCTTGCCCGAACGGGTCAGTCCGAGACCCTTTCGAAGCAGGATAGGGTTGATGGCTATCTGCTACTAGCCACAGCGTGCGACGGCACGCTGGCTACTACCGCGCAGTTCACGTCAGTGCGTGTGGTTTGCAACAACACCCTTCAGATCGCCGTGGGAGAAAAGGCCGGGGCTGTGAAGGTGCCACATCGAAGCCAGTTCAGACCTGAGGTCGTTAAAGAGCAGCTGGGTATCACTGTTGCTGGCTGGGACGTGTTCGCCAAGAACATGCGACTACTGTGTGAGACACCCGTAGATCCTGATTCCGTGGATGGACTTCTGCGACGAGTTCTGACTTATGGCGCCACTGGCGAGTCAGTTGTCAATGAGCGGGCTGTTGCTCATGTACGAGCGCTTTACGAGGGCGGAGGACGTGGCTCCCTGCTTAAGTCGAGCAAGGGAACTGCATGGGGGGTTCTTAATAGCGTTACTGAGTTCGTAGATCACCACCGACGAGCGAGAAGCGACGATCACCGTAGGGATGCAGCGTGGTTCGGAGAAGGCCAAGTCATCAAGCGTCGTGCTTGGGATGAAGCTGTAAGGCTGATCGGCTGATGGTGTCGATCCAAGGAAGATCAGATGATCTAGGGCTCAGCTCGACGTCAAGCGCAGCGTGTAGGTCGAGGAGGCTAGAGGACCGTGCAATCGCGCGCGCGCTCGGCATCATTGAGCGAAGAGCTGCTTCAGATGGCTGCCTGATGAGTGACCCTGAGTCAGCTGCACAGTTCTTCCGTCTGCGATTGGCGAGTGAGCCCAGGGAGCACTTCGAAGTTGCTTTCCTTGACAATCGGCATCGACTTCTTGCCGTCGAGAGATTGTTCTCCGGGACAATTGATCAGTCGGAGGTGCATCCGAGAATCGTTGTGCAGCGAGCGCTTGCACTGAACGCAGCTGCGGTGATGCTGGCTCACAACCATCCCAGTGGCGACGTACAGCCGTCCAGTGCCGATCGGTCGATTACAGGTCGGCTAAAAGGCGCGCTAGCTTTGGTCGAGATCCGCCTTTTGGATCATTTCGTAGTCACCAACCTTGCAGCGGTCTCTATGGCCGCCAAGGGGATGGTCTAGCTGTGCAGGCGCGATCGGGGGCCAAGGACGGCCCCCCGCCAACCCTGGAGAGGTGCGTTCCCAGGTCCGAGGGATAGGTCTGCGTGTCTCCGGCGCGTCTGCAACAGGCGCCGATCTATGAATGCTGCTGACTTGGCTTGTCCATGGTTCGGGTATGCCATGCGGCAGCAGCGGCTGATCAGCTCGCGCGGGTAGTCATGAGACGATTCCGCAAGTCATTGATTTATATAAAAGAAGAGCTCGATTAGACGAGCCTGCAACGGTGGCTGTGCGACTCCAGTTCTAACTCGCTGCAAATTTGACGCAAATTTCTGCAGCGAAATCGATTCCGAAATGCACTGAACTGGACACAGCTCGAGCAGACCTCGAGCTAGGAACCGGCCGGATTCCTTCAGTCCTGATCAAACACTTGTAGGAATCGAAATGAACACTAACGAGACTGCGTACCGCAGCAACGCTAAACGAAACATGGACTCGCCGGATGTCGTGCGTACGACAGATCCCGGTGCGGTTTGGCCAGACAGTCCAACTCTGCGACTTCGGGGCCTGCTCAAAGCGACCTCCCTCGGTCGTAGCAAAGCTTTCGAACTGATGAAGACGGATCCCGACTTCCCTCAAGGCATCCCGCTTTACGACAGCGATCGGTCCCCGAAGTTCTATTGGACTCATGAAGTCATGGCGTGGATGGAAGCGCGCGCTGCGAAGTTCCGTGGTCACAAGGAGGGGAACTGAGCATGGCTAGCATGATCGAACAGCTGGGCGGAAGCACGAGCGCGCTGTCTAAACTGGAGTTGGCTCTGAATCAGAAGGCTGCCAACGGCAAAGGAAAAATCGAGCGGGACTTCAAAGAGGCATACCAAGTTTTCGAGCAGCACATGGCTCGAAAAGTACGCAAGAGTGTGCTGCTGGTGGAGTTCAACGCTGCCTACGGACATGCGGTCAACTTGGTTCAGTTCCGTAAGCTCTTGAGTGCCGAGCGTGAGATTCGCTCGGCGTCTGGCGAGCTGGTCGCATGCGAATCATGCCGGCAGCCGCTCCTCATCAGCGCTGAAGATGATGCGAACGATCCGACTGAGGACGCGGAGGATGCTCGATGAACAGCGTGCCTCGAGCGTTTGCTCCGGACTATCCCTTGGCGTCCTTCCATCACATCGTGCGGGAAACAGCCTTCGAGCTCGTTCGTAACGTGCAGGCACCAGACGCGATGATCGGCATGGCTCTCATCAACGCGATCTCGATGGCTTGCCAGGGCTCGATCGACGTGAAAATGCCGACTGGTCAGATTCGTCCAGTCTCGCAGAACATCCTTCTCGTTGCGGAATCCGGTGAGCGGAAGTCCACGGTGTCATCGTTGGTGCTCGCTCCTTTTCGCCAGGCTGACATGCAGGAACTCACCGAACATCGCTCGAAGATGGAGATCTTTCAGGCGGAGTATGGTTTGTGGATCGCTAAGGGGAAGGGGCTGCGCACAGCGGTCAGCAGGGCAACGGGCAAGGGACGTCCGACAGCGGATCTGGAAGCGGCCATGCTTGAACATGCTCGCTCTGTTCCGACCAAGCCAAGGCTGCGTCACTTTCTGCGCCAGGACATCACGGCCAAGGCAATCATGGAAGCGTTGCAAGGTGATGGCGAGTCGATAGGGATCACGACGGATGAAGGACATATGCTCTTCAAGAGCGAAGCCATGTCACATCTTGGGCTTCTCAATCGGCTTTGGGATTCCCCAGAAGCGCTTCCGCTTGACCGCGCCGAGAACGAGCACCTGCTTGCGATGAACCCTCGCGTCTCAGTCAGCATCATGACGCAGCACGCTCCGTTGAAGCAGTTCTTGGACCGGCGAGGATCGGTAGCCAAGGGGAGCGGGCACTGGGCCCGATACCTCGTCGGTTGGCCTCGCTCAAAGATGGGGTATCGGCATGTCGGGTCAGAGGAGTCCAGTTGGGTGCATCTGCCGATCTTCCACGCTCAGATCGAGGGCCATTTGAACAAGTATCGCGAAATGCTTAAGACGGGATCAATCGAGCGCGAACTGATTGGCTTCTCAACTGACGCAACCTCGCGATGGGTTGATCTCGCCGGTCAGACCGAAGCAATGTTGCGGCATGGCGAGTACCTGAACGACATCAACGACTTTGCGGCCAAGGTCATGGAAGTTCTCGCACGCCTTGCCGCGGCCATGCAGTACTTCAGCGGCGAGCGCGGTGACATCACCTTGGACACCCTGAATCGCGCGTTCGAAATCGTTCGTTGGCACGTTGACGAGTACAAGTATCTGTTCTCTCCGCAGTCTGTGATCCCCCAGCACGAGGTCGATGCGGATGCGACAGCTACGTACTTGTATGAGCGCGTCTGGCAAGGTCCATTCTCCGACACGCATGTTCTTAAGAACGATGTTCTGCGCAATGGCCGAGTGCGCGACAAGACGCGCCTCAACGCCGCGTTGGAGTTGCTGGAAGCCCGGGGAGGCATCTCGATCGTGAAGGACTATCGGAGCAGGAAGATCTACCTGCAGCTGTTGAACGCGTTCTTTCGCACGATGAAGACCTAATCAGAGCCGCGCTATAAGCTTGGGCTCCAGCTTCCAGCTGGAGCCTTTTTTTTTCTTCTGACCCAGTCGAGCGTGGGCGATTCCGCGACAAAATCGCGGAATCACGAGGATTCGAGGGGTGATCCTAGCGGTTGCCAAATGCGCTAGCGGCGCCCAGGCTACGCCGGCACAAGACGTACTGCTCCCTCTCTGCGTGTGCCATATCCTTGACGAAGCGCTGTCCCAAGTGGCGTTCGGGCTGACGCTTGAGGCCCTGGTCGCGAAGGCTCCGATGATCTACGCGCTCGTGGTAACCGTGGTCAGCAAGAAACTGGTTCTGCGTCTGAGCCACAAGCATGCGAGTCGCAGTGACTTGCTGCGATAGCTCTGCCGGACTCCTTCCGCCGCTGTCCTTTCGGCGACCACCTGCTTCGGGTTGTTTCGCGTTGAAGCGAGAGAACGTTTGTTGCGGTGACCGATCGAGTCCATCTGGGACTCTGTCCGAGATCATTAGGTGGATATGCGGATTGTGGATGCCTTCCAGTTTTCCTTCTGGCGAGTGGATAGCGTAGTGATAGGGTTTGCTCCCGGCCAGAGCGCGGACGAGACGTTCAGCTAAGGCGATCAGTTGTTGGGGTGTAAGCCCGTTGGGCAGGGCGATCTCATGTTCTCGGTATGCGGAGCCGTTGCTGCGCTCGTAGCGGTCGGCCATGCCCCAGAACATGTTGGGGTCCATTTCGGCCCAGGCCGGCATGTTGCCGTAGCCTGAGTGGATCAGGTCGCTATGCACTCCATGAGCGCCGAGACGTTCGATGTAACAAGCGTGTCGGCGCGCGCTGCCCTTCTTGCCGCTTTTAACGCTGTGGTGAAAAGTTGCCATTTCTGTTCTCCCAAGAAAAAAGCCGACGAGATCGTTCTCGTCGGCTGCCTGGGAAATGGGAGTGCAACGTTTTGCGTCAGTTCTAGGAGAAAGGGTAAGTGCGCGTGCAGTTACCCCTTCCACCATCGCATCATTTCAGTGAGATGTTGTCGGTGACGTTGTTGAGCTCTACATTTCCATATCAATAGCGTAGGTGGAGTAAGAATTTACTGACTAGCGTTCAGAACGTAGTCCGTGGATCCACTCATACTGGATATGTTCTCTACCGTGCTCGGTGACGAGGCTCTGTGCAGCTCCCACCATATGCTCGCGATACTGGGCGGTGAGTTCGTGAATGGTTCTGGGATCTAGAGATCCATAGATCTCCAACAGAAGCTTCGACTGTTCGGCCTGCACTCTCATGTGAGAGGCGCTCACATGCGCCCTTCCTACCAGTGCGTGGCAGTACCAGAGCGTGCGCTCGCAGTAAACGAACTGGGCGGGGGGTGCAACGTACTTTTCCTTGCCGGCAAGGTATGCGTCGAGTTGCTTCTGCGGAGATGAGAGTTTGGATCCATACCGACGCGACTTCTTCTGCTTGGACTTCAGCTTGCGCTGATGCAGGACAGAACAGAAGGCTGCGACAACGTGCACTACACCGATAGGTTTGGGGTTCTGATCGCTTGGCAACTTGATGGACGCAAGGTACAGAGCAAGAGCGCATGTCGCTCTGCGCAGGTCCTTACCAAGGATGTCGCGCTTGCCATACGAATATCCTGTGGCTGCTGCGACGAGTCCGGCAAGATCTGACGCATGGTCATTGCAGAACGAAGACACCTCTTCGATCGACATGAACGGCGTGTCGCCCTTGATGACGATTCCGTCTACTGCCGGCAATGATCTGCAGATCTGACTGAAGTCCACGAGGACATTGTCGATGCGCTTATCATTGGGTATCAGGCGGTTCGTCGTGATCTCAAAATTCAGTGAATGGAAGAACTCTAAAGATCTCAGATAGACGTACGCGGCGAGGTGCAGGCTCTGCTCCTTAACGGGGAGGTTCGAAGAGCGCCAGAACTCCTGGGTCTTCGCAACAAGGTAGTCGTCTGCCTGGAGCAGGATTGCTCTGTCGTTGTCCAAATGGAAGTGGGTGAGCAAGACCTTGTCGATCGACTCGTTTGTTTGCTGGTAATGGGCGTGCGGTGTGATCGGAGAGCTGAAGAGCAAATCAACCTGCTTCTTATCCTCTTCGCTGATCTCCAGCTCAAGGTCGTTGATGATGTTTTTCTTCGCATCAAGGACCTTTCGACTTTCTTCATTGGGCGGTGAAGTCAGGATGTTCATCACGGCTTGCGAATCGATGCCGGGCGGCTCGAGTAGGCTGACCAAGTGAGTCCCACTGTCGTAGCTGTAGGTGTGGAGCGTCTTGATGGTTTTGATGTCTGATAACGGATGTAGCTCAGTTATGCTCGTCAGTGGCTTGCCGGAGATCGAGCGAAGGAGCCGCAGAACCGGCGTCAACTGACGCACGCTCATCTGCTTTCCATCCTTGTCGATGGACTTCCCTTGCGGAGTAGTGTTGCGCTCGTAGGTCAGCTCTTCTAGTAGCTGTTTCAGGGTGCCGGTTTGAGCGCCATCACTGGAGGATGCGTCTGAAAAGTCGAAGCGCGCCGTGCGCGGCGGCTTGCTCTTGTTCTTGGTCTTATCGGTTCGTGTTGTGTCCATCGCTCAGGGTCCTTTCTTGCTCACGGTCAATCGACGTTGCGACGGTGATGCCGATATCAAGGGTCCTAGCTGGAAATATTTTGAGCTTGCGTGGGCTCGGGTGCAGCGGGGAGGTGCTGGTCCTGAGCGGTACGCCGTTGGCGAGCATTGGCCAGCGCGAGGGCGCATCGGAGACATGGGGCGTACGTTCTGCGATCAGACCAGTCCGATCCGGTTTGCTGCAATCGACGCGCAACTTGAGCATGCTACCGTCGCTCGTCTGACACCACCGCAGTTTGCGCTGGTGCAACAGAAGTGATGCGATGACGAAGGTTCCGTCGGCAGGTATGTGGAAGCGCTGCGGCGCGATGCTCTCGAACGCATTGCACGGGCGCATCGCACGGCGCGGCCTGTCTGTTGCTCGAGCGCGGCGTCGTACTCGGTGGCAATCTCGGCAACGATCTCACCGCCGAAGTGGTGACCGCACTCGACGCCAAGATCACCACCGTGCAGGTGTCGCTGGATGCGCCGGGGGCGTGAATCTGGGCGTTCCCGTTGACGAGGACGCCGAAGAAGTAGCCGCCTCGTGCATGAAATGAGGCGGCTGGGCTGCTCCGGTCGCAAAGACGTCTCGCCAATACCGCAGCGCAAGACGATGAGGCAATCATCATCTGTAATGTCACGGAGCTCAGACGCGGCCGTCGCCAAGCCGCCATTGTTAGATAGGCCGCCGAACCAACCATCTGCCGTGGCCACATGTTCTAATCGGAAAAAATAGTACTAGCCTGCAGAGGGGGAGCAGCGTGAGTTGGAGCGACTACGTTGATGCGGCCCAGAGGAAAGCGGCAATAGCCAATTTTCATTGCGATCAGCTCAGGCTCGCCCTGGCGGATTGCAAGGCCCCGCATGACGGTCGCCCGGACGTTGCAACTCAAGCGTTCTTTGAAGGTGTAGTGGTCGCAGCAGTGTCAGCGATCGACCAAGTGGCTCAGGCCGCCAACTCTGCTCTCAGATTAGGGCTTAGTTCGGGCAACCTGTTCGCAGGAGCCTCGCCCGAAATCGAATCGCGCGTGCCCGAATTTAAGGACTGGCGCGAGGACCCTATCGGCCGGGATTTGCGTCGGCTTCGGACTCGAATGGTCCACTACAGCTACTGCAAGTCAGCAACCTCTGCACCTTCTTGGCAAGTCGAGGTGGTCGATGCCAACTACGCGGGACCGCGCGAGCTGCTCGCATACGCAGAAGCTGCCGCAGCTTACGCTCAAAGACTTGGCGCGATCGCAGAGAGACTCCGGCTGTCTCTCGCTGCCAACAGCTGAGCTGCCGGCTATTAACCAAAAAAGCTGACGCTGCTCCGCGAACGCTCCTGCAGCGCGCGATGGCGACCGGATACGCTTTCGCCTGATCAACCGTGCACGCGACCGAGGACACCGTGGCGCTTCCAGACATCCGCTTTTCCCTCATTCGTCCTTTGGATGGGTCGCAACACACGGCCTTCGAAGAACTGTGCTGCCAGTTGGCGGCTACCGAGCTAGAGAACGACATCAATGACTACCTACCAACCTACTAGGCCTGACGATTTCCGGCTGCATTACACAGGAGCGCTGGTCGCCGGTGACTTCTCGGATACCGTCGGCCACAGCCTGCTGCCGCTAGGGTCCGGCTTCTTCGTCGCACCCTTCCTCGTACTCACGGCACGCCATGTCATCGACGAGGTCTCTGAGCAGTTCCACGGCTGCCGCATCCACGAGATCGTCGGCAACATGGAGTTCGGTGTGGATTTTTCGATACAGCATCCGCGCCACGGCCAAATGAAGTGGGCCGTGACCGGCTACGGATACACGCCGACCATCGACGTAGTGGCCCTGTGGGTCGACCTGCGCGAGCCAACCGAATTGCCGGCGGACTTCGTATGGGACTTGCCAACCCTGTCCCTTGCGCAAGCGAGCGTCGACCAGTCGGTCAACGCGCTCGGCTATCCGCAATCCACGCATCGCCTGGATGAGCAGGGTCATGCCCGAATCGGCTTCAATCCCCACGAATCCGAGGGAACCATCGCCGCGATCCACGAGCTCAGCCGAGACTGCGTCATGCTTCCATACCCGTGTTTCGAGGCGAGCTGCGTCACTAAGGGGGGAATGAGTGGTGGGCCGGTTTTCTCGGCAGACAGTCACGTGGTCGGAATAGTCGGGTCCAGCTTCGAACTGGGGGAGAGCAACGAGCCGGAGGTGTCCTATATCTCGGCCGTCTGGCCCGCGGTTGGCATCGAGTTGAGGCACACTGCCGCTCCGGTGACGGCGACGACGAGGCCCTATCTACTCCAGGAGCTTGTGAATGTCGGCGCTATTCACGCAGTCGATCGCTTCACCTCGGTCGATGCGTCAGGCAGGGTCACGTTACGCGTTCCGGACTGATTCGCGATCTCGATCGGCGATATCTCGCGAAGCCTAAGGGTTCAGCTTCCGCTTAGGGCCAGGACCTCGCCTCCTCTAGCCACCATGAGCACCCCCAACTCCTTGCCCGATCGTTGTCTGCTTCTTGCCTTGAGCAGACATCGCACTCCACCTTGCCGATGTGACGCGACAAGCGTCAGAACTTCCCAGCATCGTAGTCGCGGAGGAAGTCTGCCAATGGAACAAGGGTTGCGGGCGGCTTGTGGCCGGGACGCATTGGTGACTGCTGCCCTCGCGCTGCGATCCACCGAGTCATGAACCTCTTAGCTTGTGACTGCGACGCTGCAGTTCCCTCGTACACTCGACCTCTCCATGCAAGGCTGTACTGACCGCTCGGTTGGACGCGTCCTACGGGGTGTCCTTGGTAGGTCAGTAGCCAAAGCCCCGAAACATTGGACCACGCATAGCTAGACGCCTTTCGATGCGCTGGTGCCTCGATCTCTTCACGCAGGAAGGGGTCCGTTTGCCATTCCATCAGGCGAGTCTAGGGCTACCCCCGACCGCGTGCCGTGAGCCATCAGGACCGGCTGCGCAAGTGGATCGCGACGCTTCGATCACGCTGGATCTTGGACGGCGCAGAGGTCCTCCTGGGCGCGGACCCGTTCGAGGGCGCGGGAAGGCACTGCGACGCTGCGCTCTCCCCAAGGCGTTGAGATAGTGACGGGCGTGAGGGTTTCCGCGGCCACTCTACTCGCCAGCGCTTGCGCGACAGCGATTGCTCCCAAGCATCCTTCAAATGCCTCTTGGTGAATCCCCTCAGCGAAGACCTCATAACGCCCACCAGGCAAAGCTCTAATCTCGATCATGGCGACCTCAATGCTCAAGGTCATTGCAGCGTCGACCATCAGCGGCAATGCCTGCCATCAGCTCAAGCACGCCACGTGTGTCAGAACTCTCTGACTGCGAATCCCAGGGCGATCGAACTAGCCTCAGGCCCCCTTAGCGTCGCTGCAGGTCACGATTATTGGCTTTTATGCGGAATCGCATAATTGCCAATTATCAGTGTTGGCGACTCTCTCGATGTATCCCGTTCCAACGGTCACGCAGCTTCTCTGTGCTCGTAGTACGGGTGCCGCTTGTCATCGAAGATGGCGTAGAGCGCCTCGAGATTGCCTGGATCTGGTCTGAGCCAACCATCCAAGTGCTCGGGCTTGATGTTGATGATGGTCCGGTCATGTCCAGCTGCTGCAACCTCCGGTTCTGGCTCGTCGGTGATCGCGGCGAACGAGAGTAGATCAGGCTCTACGCCCTTGGGGTCAGTCCAGTGTGACCACAGACAAGCAATGAGCATCGGTTCGCCAGTACGCGGCAAGAATTCCAAGGTCCGGTTGCGACCGTCGATATCGACGTGCTCGTAGAATCGGTCGGCGACAATGACACCGTGCGTGTAGCCGAACTGGCGCTTCCAGAAGCCTTCCAGGTTGTCGCGTCTGGCGTTGTATGTGCCGGGCTTCTCGATATCGAATCGCGAAGGGAGGCCCGCAGGACGACACTGGTAGCGCATCGGCTTAACCACCCGCTGCCCGTCCTCCCACACCATCACCGGGCAGTAGATGCCTGGATAGATCCGTGAGTCTTCGGGCAGCGTGACTGTGCGCTTGAGTGTCTCCAGTCGACGTTTGGCGTTGGCCACGGCGTTCCCACCGATTCGGATGTCCTCACGAGCCTTCTTCGTCTCCCTCGTCAGCAACCTTCGCTCCGCGTCGGCCACGCGCTTCCGCTGCGCGAACATCTCCTGCTCGAGCGCGGCGATCGCGGCAGTGTCCGCTTCTCGCAAGTTGGCCTGAAGATCGGGCGGTCCAATCTCCATCAGCTCACGAATCGCCGCGCGAGGCGCCTTCGTCTTCAGCGGGTTGAGTCCGCGATCCCACCAGAACGTTTTGACATAGGTCTTCAGATCCATCACGGCACCGAACTCGCGCTTGTACTGCTTGAACTCGGCATGGACTTGGGCGGAATAGCACATGGGCTGCATTCCTCAGGGACGTTGGGGCGAGCGTAACGCTGAGAGGGAGCGGTCTCGGGTGATGAGACCTATCAGCACTTCAGCAATGGGAGGTCGCGTGCGCGTGTCGTGTAGTGAGGTGACAGCAAGTTCTGGCGCATGCCCCACGCCGGTCGGCTTTCCCAGCCCGTCGCGGCCAGCCCTGCGGCACCGCGGCCGAACTTGCGATTGATCCCGTCCAACGCCGCCATGAGCTTCGGGTTGCCCGCAACCGCCGGGGTGAAAAGATCGCCTTGGCGCTGCTCTGGGCGCGACAAGTCCATCAGCATCACGCCGGCCTTCTTGTAGCCGATGCCTGGCTTGAGCATGCCGCGGAGCAGCTGCGTCACTACCGATAGGATTAGCCGCGAGTCGTCGGTCGCAGCAGGCATGTTGATCGTGCGACTGGGGCTGTGCTGCGGCAGCTCAGCTCGAAACCTGTCGCTGAGAGCGAAGATGCCCAAAGCGCCAGCCACCAGGCCCTCACGGCGCAGCTTCTCGCACGCGCGAACCCCAAAAGTCGCCAACGCCTGCGCCACGGCCTCGTGATCCTCTACGCGATCGGCGAAAGATCGGCCGACCATGATTTGCTGCTTGTCCGGAGCAACCTCTTCCAGTTCGATGCAGGGGTGGCCCTGCAGTTCGCGCTGTGTGCGCGCCAAGGTCACGCCGAACTCTTGGAGGATGCTGTCGGGTGACCGCCACGCCGAGCGCTTCGAGAGACTTGAAATACAGAGGATCGGTCCTGCTGAGCGTGCGTGCGGCAGCAGGCAGTGCGTCGAACTCTGTTCGCCCTTCGACGATGAGGACGTACTTGGCCAGCAGCGCCTCGCAGAAGCGCGCACGGAACTCCGCCTTGTAGGCTTTCGGCTTGATCGCTGGCGGCAGGCTGGCAGGGGTGGAGGTCATCACGCCCCCGGTCCGCTTGAGCACTTTGATTTGAGCCGGTTCGAACTCCTCGAGCACGTACGGCGAGTGCGAAGTGAATAGGGCCTGCGCCGACTTCTCACGCACGCTGTTGATGATGCGCTTCTGCGTGTGGGGAGGCAGCGCCGTCTCAGGCTCTTCCATGGCGAAGATTACGTTCTGCTTGAGATCGGCAATGATGGACAGCAGCGCGAGCACCAACGTATTGATGGTGCCTGTGCCCTGGTGCTGGTACGGCGCAGCGTAGCTGCTGCCATCTAGGCGCTTGGTTCCCGTACCCATGAACACTGTCAGCGTGCGGCGCAGCGTCTCGCGAGTGAGATCCGAGACGCGCATGTGCGGATCTTCTGCCCAGTCCGACGGGACGAACTTCTTGATCGAAGCCTGCACCGCGGCCAGCAGCGTGGTGACGCCGAGCTCAGGCTTGTCGGCTACGGGGAGAACGCGTAGCGAATCAAGCAACTCCTCCCACATCCTGAGGCGAGAATCCTGAAGGCGCAAAATTACGTCCAACAGCGATCCACGTTCCAGGCTGAGCGCGCGCGAGCCGGTGCGCACCGTGCGTAAGTATAGGAAGCCGCATTTTCGCTTGTCGGTGGCGCGAAATGTTTGGTATTCGCCGGCGCCGATGGGGGCGGGCAACGCAAAGAACGTATTGCCGAGGAAGTCATCTTCCTCCGAATCGTAGGCGCCACGGAAGAAGACGCGCAGCGCGGGCCCGACCCCAGCGGCATCCGCGCCCTCCACTGGCGGACCGGACAGTAGCGTCTTCGTGTTGGTGTTCCACCATTCTAGATGCTCCCGGAAGTGTCGAAGCTGCTCCTCGTTGAGGTCAGCGACGATGACCTCGACTACCAGCGGGATCGGCTGACCTTCGGCGTTGAGGTATTGGCCTGCATAGAAGTCGTGTTCGTCGACAACAGGACGTCGGGAGAGCCGCTCTGGGCCCAATACGAGATCAATCGCCTCAAGCAGCGTGGACTTGCCCGCGTTGTTATCGCCAACGAGCACGCTGTGACCGTCGAAGTGAACGACGCCCTGCACAATCCCTCGGAAGTTCTCGATCTTGGCCTGAACAATCTTCACGAAGCTCCCCCCTTGTGGCTCGTTAGTTCGGCCGAGGAGATGCATACGTGGTCTGCCCCAATAGAGCAAGAGGCCGGCCACTCTACTCGTCGGGGCCGCACCCGAATTGCGCTCTAGTATTCGTGGCCATCTACAGGGCGGCCTCTTTTCTTTAGTTCTTGGTCACTGTCCCCTTGGTGGGAAGCAGCCACCGAGCCGGCGTCTGCTAATGGCCGGAAGCCGACCTGCGTTGACTCTTCTTATCGGCTGACATTGTGGAGTCTCCTACCGAGGAGAATCCTACGCCATCTCAACGTGTGCCATGGAACAAGGGAAAGCTGGTCGGCCAGAAAGCGCCCCTCAGGCTTAGCGAGATCTGGTCCATCCGTGTTCGGCTACAACTGAGCGACAGCGCCGGTGACCTAGCGCTATTCAACCTGGCCATCGATTCCAAACTGCGGGGCTGCGACCTTGTCAGCCTTAGGCTGAGGGACGTGTCCCAGGGTACCGCGATCGCCAAGCGCGCAATCGTGCTACAGCGGAAGACTGGCAGGCCCGTCCAGTTCGAACTGACTGACCTGACCAGAGCATCCGTCGCGGAATGGGCACGCCAAGCTCAGCTCACATCTGGCTCCCACCTGTTCCCCGGGCGGTCGGATCGGGCCGCCCACCTCTCGACCAGGCAATACGCGCGGATTGTCTCAGTGTGGGTTACCGCCATCGGGCTCGATCGCCAGGCGTATGGAACGCACAGCATGCGCCGGACAAAGGCCTCGCTCATCTACCGACGCACCAAGAACCTGCGCGCTGTCCAGATCCTGCTAGGGCACACCAAGCTCGAGAGCACGGTGAGGTATCTCGGAATTGAGGTTGAGGATGCCTTGGAGATGGCGGAGCAAACAGAGGCCTAACTCGGTATGCGCGACCTCCGCACCTCAAGTTTCGTAGGCCGCCTTCGGCCTAAAGCGCGGCCGAGATCTACCGCTCCTCTGCGCCCCTTCCGATAAGTACATCCGTTGCGATCGTCGTCTGGATCCACTCCTCGTAGTACTTGAGGCGCACCCCATAGTTGGTTTGTCCGTACATGCCTGGGTGAATCTCCATCCGGTTGCCGTCGACACGCTTCCATGAGGTGATTCCGGCAACGTGCCACTCGTTGTCCACAGCGACCAGCATGGGGCCGCCGCTGTCCCCATTGCCGGCCGAGGCCTCTAGGGGAAGTGCAGCTGGCGGTTTGTCGAAGGTGTAGGAGATCCACCGACCATCCGAGGCGGTTATCTGGTTGTAGCCCTGGCGTAGGTCTGTCCGATTCGGGCCGTGCGGATGGTGCCCCTCCGCTCCCGTGCCGGTAGCGCCCGGGCCCATGATCCGGACGACTTTACCTAGCGCCGATCCACTGTAAATGGCCGCGGGCACGACATCGCGGACCGGTTTCGAAAGGTGGATTAGAGCAATATCGTCCGAGGAGGCGATGAACTCCAGGAATGCCGCCCAATCCCCCGACTTGATTGCCGAATCAGTCATCTCCTGAGGCGGCTTCTTGTAGCCCGGATGGATGACAACGCGACTGACGGCATAGGGAGTACCACCGACGACAACGACGTCCATCGCAGGCTGCCAACTGATTACGTGCGCGGCAGTGAGCACCCACTGTGGCGCGATGAGGACTCCATGGCCTTCACCGGGTACATCGGCAAGCGCCGGAAATTCAGAGGCAGCCATCCGATACTGCAGGTCCGGAATGTCATCTCGTATGACGACAGCGCTCGCGCTGAAAGAGATCATTAGGATCAGAAGAGCCGCGCGGCGCATTCGCAACATCCGTTGTCGTGAAAGCCTATTGTGGCCTCGAAAGCTCGCCAGCGGCTAGATACGGGCCTCGAGATGGCCGCTTTCGGCCAGAAGCGGACACTCGTCTTTGCGCTGCAATTGCCGTGTAACCACTACTACTGCGCTAAGGTTTGCGAGTCAAAGTGAGCGGTTGGTCTTGCTTGAAGAACAATTCAGCGCGGTCCCATGACCACGTTGAGATCGCCGCCCTGCGGCATGCCGCCGCGACGCTGCACGGTGCCGTCGGCATCGCGGAACACCAGCGCAGGGGTGCCGCCGAAGCCCAGTTCCATCATCAGCATCTGGTTCGCGTCGAGGACGCGGCGCACGTCCGCCGGTACCGTCGCGGACGGCGGAATGCCGCCCTGCGCGTAGGCGCGCTCGTTGCGGGCGAGGGCTGCGCCCGGGTCGGCGTCGCCGAGGATCGCGGCGACCTTGTTCGCGCTGTCCTCCTTGATCACGCCGACCAGCACGTGTCGGATCTGCACCTTGCCGGCGTCCACCCAGGGCCGCGCCGCCTGCCAGAAGCGGTTGCAGTAGGGACAGTTGGGATCGCTGAAGGCGTAGATCACCCGCGGTGCATCCTCGCGGCCGTCGCGCACCCATTGTGCGGACTCGAGTTGCGTCCAGGTCTTCTCGCCCATGGGTTTGGCGACGAGCGCCTGCAGACGGCCAGCATCGATCTCCTCGCCGTTGGCGTCGACGCGCGTGCCGACGATCGCCTCGCCACTACCGGTGACATAGACCGCGATCGGGCGCTGGCCGGCGACGCCGGCGAAGCCGCGCAGGCCGGCACCGGCGTTGAACTCCTCGACGATCTCCAGTCCCTGGTCCTGCAGCGCGTCGAGCACGGGTGGGCGCCCGCCGTCCTCGGCATGGCTGCAGGCGGTGGAGGCAAGCGTTAGTGCGCCGAGCGCGGTGGCGGTCAGTAACGGAAAACGGGACATGGTCACTCCGTGGAGGCGGGGGAAACGTTCGGATGCGCGTCGAAGCGACGACGCAGGGTGTCGGCGAGACTGGCGCGGGTCAGTTCGCCCATGTGGGTGTCGACGAGGCCGCCGTCGGCATCGAAGAACAGGGTTGTAGGCAGGCCGCGGCTGCCGAAGGTGCGCATGATGTCGGAGCCGGGATCGCGCAGCACGTCGCTGAGCGCGAGGTTCTCGGCCTCCAGGAATCGTTGGATGGTGGCGGCGTCCTCGCCCTGGTTGGCCAGGATGAAGCGCACATCCGGATAGCGCGCCTGCGCCTCGGCCAGCGCGGGCATTTCGCGTCGGCACGGTGGGCACCACGTCGCCCAGAGATTCACGACCACGGGCGTGCCGGTATAGGCCGACAGCGCTTTCGGCGTGCCGTCCAGCGTGACCAGCGGCGTGTCCGGCAGCGGCGGCGCCGAGTGCTGAAGCAGCGTCAGCGTGCCGCTGGCGGCCAGCCATACCGCCAGCCCCGCGGCCACGCCGAGCAGAGTCGGCCGTCGCAGGACGCGCATGCTCCGAGTGCGCCACAGCAGGAAGCCCACGGCGGCAGGCAATCCCGCCCACCACGCGAAGCCGCCGTCGCCGATCGAGATCACCGACCACGGCGCGGCGGCGTACTGCGGCCACCAGCGCAGCACATAGCCGAGACGGGCGGCAAGCAGGCCGACGAACAGCGCGTCGACGACAAGTGCGCCTGCAGTTTTCGAGGGCGCTTCCGGCAGACGGCGAGCACTCAAGCGGGCCATGACAAAGGCTGAGACTGCAGCGAGCAGCGCCACCACGATCGTAATTGGAAATGGGCCCAGACCGATCACGGGACACCTGCCGCGTCGAGCTGAGCAATGAAACCGCGTGCATCGACTTCGCCAACCGTTCGCTGAGCGCGACGCTCGCGTCCGTCCGGTCCTATGAGGATCAGCGTTGGTGGGCCCAGCACGCCCCAGTGCCGAAGCAGAGCCTGGTCAGTTGTGTCGTGCGAAGTGACGTCGGGCCGGAGGATTTGCATCGACGCTAGGCGCTCAGCGACTTCGGGATGACCGAATACCTCGCGTTCGATGACGTGACAGGACACGCACCAGTCAGCGTAAACATCAATAAGCGTCCAGCGTCCGGACTGCGCCGCTTCGGCGATGCGGGCATCGACATCAGCGATGGATTTCACCTCGATGTAGTTAGGCTTAGCGGACGACGTCGCAGCTACAGAGGAGCCGCCGCCCAGAGCTTCCAGCGGCCGCAACGGAGCACTACCTCCCGATGCTGCGCCGACCAACATCAATGTTGCCCAGAGTCCAGCAAAGAGCGCGCCGAAGCGCAGCATCCAATGCCCCGACGCTGCCGGCGTCACCGCACTTGCCCAAGCAAACAGCCCAACGGCCAATCCCAGCAGCCATGCGCCCCAAAGCGCCATTACGATTGGTGCCGCCAAGAACCGCGCCACCATGACGATTGCCAAACCCAGCATCACGAAGCCAAACGCAGATTTCACGCGGTCCATCCAAGGTCCAGGCCGGGGTAGCACTCGTGCACCGAACACAGCGATTAAAACGAGCGGCAGACCCATGCCGAGCCCGAGCGCGAACAGCGCGAGACCTCCAGTGACCGCGCTTCCAGTTTGACCTATGTAAAGCAATGCGCCAGCCAATGGCGCGGTCATGCACGGCCCCACTAGCAGGGCCGACAGCAGGCCGAGAGAGGCCGCGCCGAGCAGGCTGCCGCCCCGGCGCGTTTCGCCGGCCTGCGCAACACGGTTAGAAAGCGTTGATGGCAACCGCAGTTCGAAGAGGCCAAAAAGTGATGCAGCCAGCAGAACGAACAGCGCCGCAAACAGTCCCAGCAGCCAAGGCGCCTGCAGCGCAGCCTGCAGGTTTGCACCGGCTAGTCCAGCCACGACTCCGACTGCCGCATACGCGGCTGCCATCGCCAGAATGTAGGACGCCGATAGCGCGACCGCGCGCCGTGGTCTGGCATCACCACCGACAATCAAACCGGACACGATAGGAAGCATTGGCAACGTACAAGGTGTGAATGCCAGCAGCAGGCCGAAGCCGAAAAACAGCAGGGTGCCTGCAACCGGGCCAAGACTGGCGAGGCGCTGCGCAGTGGCTTGGTCTTCGCCGAGGGCGGGCGGCTCCAGTGCGCGTACTGGCGGCGTCGTCACTGGCGAGGCGGCAGGTGCCACCACGGCATCACTCTTTGTCTCTGACACCTGCGTCGCGGCGTCGGCCGCCGGCGCCGATGGCGAAGAGCTGGATGCGCTTTTAATCGCTGGTGTGGCGGTCAACAGGGCGGGCTGGGTCGTTTTCGCCACGGGATCCGCGGCCGCAGCGCCTCGCGCCGGGCCGGAGACTGCGGCGGGCATTGTGGCGTCGGAAGCCGCAGCGTCCGCGCGACGCTCAGTCGCGCTGCCGGGCAGCGTTAACACTAGCGTCTGTGGCGGGTAGCAGATACCTGCCTCGGCGCAGCCCTGCCAGCGCAGCTGCAGCGGGCCACGCGCATTGCCTGGAAACGTAATGGGCAGCGAGCCGGTGTATATCTCGGTGTCACCGAAGAACTCATCGCGGTGAGGTATGCCGGCAGGCGTGCGTAGCGTGACTTCAGCGCCATCCGCATCGACCAAACGTAGTGCATGCCGATAGAGGTAGTGCGCACTGGCAATGCGCCCTTCGATTGCCCAACTGTTCCCTTCCTGCCGCACGGTGCCGGGCACAAAGACCTGCTCCGCCGGCAGGAATTCGCGCTCTGCGCTGCTCTGCCACAGAGGAAAACCGGTGCCCGCCCACGCAAGGGTGACGGTGAATATCGATAGCAGGAGGATCGTGAGGCGACGACGCAAGACATGTACCTGAAGCGTGGACGACGCACACCATCACCTCCACCGCTTAAGTGGGACTTAAGTGGCGTGCGGCTGGCGTCTCGCTGCGACAGCGACTAGCATAGTGACCTCCATGTACTCGAGATCCGGAATGCGCGTACTGGTTGTCGAAGATGATGCGTTGATTGCCGCCGGTCTTGTCGCCGGCCTTTGCGCGCAAGGCATGGCGGCACGTGCTGTGGTCAGTGGGGCCCAAGCTGAGGCGGCCTGTCTCGATGAGATATTCGACGCGCTCGTACTCGATCTGGGATTGCCTGATGTCGATGGACTGACGTTGTTGGCCGCGTTGCGCGCGCAGGGGATCGCGGTCCCGGTCGTGGTACTAACCGCGCGCGATGCAATCGAGCACCGCATCGCTGGCCTCCATGGGGGCGCTGATGATTACCTGGTCAAACCTGTGGATCTGCGTGAGCTCGGCGCGCGCTTGCATGCGGTAGTGCGCCGCGGGAGTGGGCGCGCGGTGCAGCAGATTGAGGCAGGCCCGTTACGGATCGAACCCCATGGCGGCCAAGCATGGCTCGATGGAGAGACTGTGCCGCTGTCGCGGCGCGAGATCGACCTGCTGACACATCTGGCCGACGCGCGTGGCCGCTGGCTGTCAGCGGACTTACTGCGCGAGCGGCTGTATGGGTTGGATGCCGATGTCGGAAGCAATACGCTCAACGTTCACATCCACAACCTGCGCCGCAAGCTCGGCAGTGAAGCGGTTGAGAGCGAACGCGGCTTGGGATATCGCTTGGGCTGGACGCCGCGGTGAGCCTGCGCCTGCGGGTGGTGCTGATCGCCGGACTGGCGCTGTCCATGCTTTGGTCGGGGGCGGCGGCGTGGCTGGCGCACGACCTCCACCGCAACCTCGATCGCACCTTGGACCATCGACTCGCGATGTCGGCGCGCATGGTCTCAGGCTTGCTGCAACGCTCGGCTGTGCAATCTGCAACAGCCACCCCAATGCTCTCGGGCGCAGTCAGCGTCGGCGGGGGTCAGGGCATTGCCTGCCAGATCCGCTCATTGCGCGGCGAAGTGCTGGCCGCCACCGGCGATGCTGCGCTGGCGGGGCGCATCGTGCCCGCGGCGGGATTCGCCGATGTGTTCATCGACGGCGCGGCCTGGCGGACCTACACCTTGCAGGCCGGCGACTTCCTCGTCACGACAGCCGATCGAAGCGACGAACGCGACGCACTGGTGCGTGGGCTGCTGACCGCCGCAGCCGTTCCGATGGGGCTAGCGGTCCTTGGCGGCCTGCTGGCGCTGTGGATCGGCATCGGACGCGGGCTGCAGCCGCTTGATGCCCTGCGCCGAAAGCTGCAGAACCGAGACATCGAGGCCACGTCGCCGCTGGACGATCGTCGGGCGCCGCGCGAGCTACAACCACTACTGCAAGCGCTCAACGGGCTGCTCGAACGTCTCGCTGCTGCGATCGCCCAGCAGCGCGCCTTCACCGACGCCGCGGCTCACGAGTTGCGCACGCCGTTAACCGGCATTGACACCCATTTGCAGATCGCTCGCATGGGCGGCGATGCCAATGTGCCGCATGCACTACGGCAGGCTGACCAAGGCGTGCGACGCCTGGCGCGCACGCTCGACCAAATGCTGGCGCTTGCGCGCGCCGAGTCAGCCGTTCCTGAGGGCGATGCTTGCGATTCGATTCAGAGTGCGCTTGAAGACGCCCTCGCCTGGCTGGAGCCCGCGGCGCGCGGGCGAATCGTGCGCGTCGGGGCCGACGATCGTGCGACCCCTATCCCGCACTCGATGCTCGCAACGGCCGTGCGCAATTTGCTCGACAACGCGCTGCGCTATACGCCTGACGAAAGCATCGTGCAGCTCGGGATCGTTTGCGACGATGGCGAAGGCAAATGCCGCATCACCATCGCCGATCGGGGGGACGGAATGACATCTGCACAGATCGCACAGGCCGGCCAGCGCTTCTGGCGTGGCGATGCGGAACGGCCCGGCCGCGCGGGCGCAGGCCTCGGTATTTCAATCGTACGTGCGATCGCCGCGCGGCACGGCGGCCGTCTCGACCTAGCGCCACGAGCTGGTGGCGGTCTGGTCGCGACATTGCTGGTGGCAATCACCTGACCGCTTTATGGATTGGTATCGTCGAGGCGCACGCAATTCAACTGCGCCACGGCGCTCAGGCCTCGGGAGGTGTGAACTGTCCAAGCGGAATCCGCAGATAGCGTCGCCCGTTGGCTTCCGGCTCCGGAAGGCGGCCACCGCGGATGTTGACCTGTAGCGCGTGCAGCATCAGCGCAGGCAGCGGAAGAGTCGCGTCGCGCGCTTCGCGCGTACGCACGAACGTCGCTTCGTCGACAGCGCCGGCCAAGTGGATGTTGCTCGCACGCTGCTCAAAGACTGTGCTCATGCAGGCCGGATCGCGGCCGTCCTTGCCATAGTCGTGGCCGACGAACAGTGCGGTGTCAGCCGGCAGTGCGAGGATACGCTTCAGCGTGGCATAGAGTTGGTGCGCGTCGCCGCCAGGAAAGTCGGCGCGCGAGGTGCCGCTGTCGGGCATCATCAGAGTGTCGTGAACGAATGCGCTGCTTCCGATTACATAACTAATTGACGCCATTGTGTGGCCTGGCGAGAACAGCACCCGAGCTTTCAGTGCGCCAATCTCGAAGACGTCGCCGTCGGTAAACAACCGGTCCCACTGCCGGCCGTCGGTGTTGAGATCGTCGAGGCCGTAGAGATCCTTCCACAACGCTTGCACACCGGTTACGCGCTCGCCGATAGCCATTGGGGCGTCCAGACGCTCCTTGAGGTACGGAGCGGCGGACAGATGATCGGCGTGTGGATGAGTGTCGAGGATCCAAACGACCTTGAGCCCCTCACGCTCCACGTGCGCGAGCAGCGCGTCAGCGTTGGTAGTCGCGACATAGCCCGCTTTTTCGTCGAAATCGAGCACTGGATCGATAATCGCGGCTTGACGGCTGGCGGGATCGGCGATCACGTATTGGAAGCTGCCAGTCTTCTTGTCGTACAACGAATGGACGATGGCGTCCTCGCGTGGATGGCGCTGTAAAGGCATGGCTCCTCCTTGGGTGTCGTTCAACGCACGATGCGTGCGAAGCGCGCGGCCTGACTGGCAGGCGCGTGCGTCGGAATGGATGGCGTCGCGGCAATGGGGGCGCTACCGAGTGCAGGCAGGCTGACAACATTGCTGCAGAAGATCGCGTGCAACGCGCTAAGTAAGATCCGCAAACGTGGATCGGCGATCGAGTAATGAATCGATCTTGATTTGCGCCGTGCCTTGACTAGGTCGTTGCGTCGTAGTTCGGCGAGTTGTTGGGACAAGCCTGGCTGACGCAAGCCTAGATCGCGTTCGAGATCGGCCACGGACGGTTCGCCTTGGGAGATCTGACACAGCAGCAGCAGACGCGTGGGCGTCGCAATCATGCGCAGAAGCTCGGCGACTTCCGGTACGTGCGCCTTCATGGCCTCCAGATCGGCGGGCAACATGGTCATGGCGCCCGCCAGCGGAAATACCAGGCCTCGTTATCGGCCGGCTGCACGGCGAGTACAGCATCGGCGTCCAAGGCAACAGGTTCGAGTAAGCGATCGCCAGGCTGCCATCCCTCTGGCGTCGCAGCACTTTCGCTATCGGCTGTCTGCAGCGCGGTAACGAGTCGCAGCAATTCCTCGACCGAACGGCCCACGTCCATCGGGTACCAGCTCATCGCGCGCACGATGCCTTGGGGATCGATCACATAGGTGACGCGTGTCGTCGCACTATCACCGGCCGCGGGATCGACCATGCCGTAACCGCGGGCGATCGCCATCGACGGGTCTTCGATCACCGGAAACCCGATCGTCACGCCGAAGCGCGCATGGATATCGCGTAACCAGGCCAAATGCGAGAACAGACCGTCGACCGACAGCGCGAGCAGTGCGCAGTCGAGGGCTTCGAAACGCGGCTGTGAACGGGCAAAAGCGATGAATTCGCTGGTGCAGACCGGCGTGAAGTCGGCCGGATGCGAGAAGAGCAGCACCCAGCGACCACGGTAGTCCTCCAACGCGATATCGCCACGGGTGGTGCGGGCACGAAATGCGGGTGCCGGCTCGTGCAATCGGAGCGGTGAATGGGCAGGCGTATCAGGCATGAAGTCGGTGTTGTCCTCAGGGCGCTCCACGCTAGCGATGAGGGAGCGCGATGTCGATGTGGAGGACTAATACTTGCACAGTTACGTAAACTATGAAAATGTAGTTCCGAACACGCCAGGGTCCAATGTCATGCCGCCTCTCTCGACTCCATCTTTTGAAGCCCGCGATGCGCCGTTGGATCAGGCCTGCGCATTGATCGAAGAGGCGATAGCGGCAGCTCGTCCTCGACCGGTTGTGGTGTCGTTCTTCGACTCGACAACGTCTACGGTGAGTCATGTTGTGCGCGATCCCGACAGCGAAGCGTGCGCGATTGTCGACAGCGTGCTTGACTTCGATGCGCCTAGCGGTCGGACAAAAGACGAATCCGCACAGCGTCTCGTCGATTACGTCGGCGACAACGGCTTGAGGGTCGAGTGGCTGCTTGAAACCCATGCTCACGCGGATCATTTGTCGGCGGCGCCGTTGCTGCAGGCGCGTGTGGGCGGCAGGCTCGCGATCGGCGCGCACATCACTAGCGTGCAGGAAGACTTTGGGAAGATTTTTAACGCCGATACGCGATTCGCGCGTGACGGCAGCCAGTTCGATCAACTGTTCGCCGACGGCGACCGGTTCCGCATCGGCGGGCTAGAGGCCGTCGCACTGCACGTACCGGGCCACACGCCAGCCTGCATGGCTTATGTGATCGGTGATGCGGTGTTCCCCGGGGACACGCTGTTTATGCCCGACTATGGCACCGCACGCTGCGACTTTCCCGGCGGCAGTGCGGCCACGCTGTACCGCTCTATCCACCGTCTGCTCGCGCTGCCAGACGCGGCTCGCGTGTTTTTGTGCCACGACTACAAAGCACCGGGACGCGATGAGTTTGCGTGGGAGACAACAATTGGCGATCAGCGCACGGGCAATGTCCATGTGCGCGAAGGCGTTACCGAGGCAGCGTTCGTCGCTATGCGAGAGGCACGTGACGCGACGCTGTCGATGCCGAAACTGATCCTGCCGTCTGTGCAGGTGAATATGCGCGCCGGCCACCTGCCCGAGCCCGAGGACAACGGCGTGCGCTACCTGAAGCTGCCGATGGACGCGTTGTGAACGTCGCCTCGTTGCACTGGGGTTGGCCGGTCGCCGGCGGATTGATGATCGGCATCGCGGCCGCGCTTTACTTGATCGTCGCCGGCCGGGTGATGGGCGTGTCCGGCATGCTGGCCAGCGCGACCAGGCTCAGTCCGAATGGCGCGCGAGCGCAATCGGCACTGTTCATCGCGGGCCTGCTGGCGGGTACGGCGGCTGCGCTGGCTTGGATTCGCACACCTTCATTCGAAGTCACCACGTCGTGGCCGATATTGGTCGCCGGTGGGTTGCTGGTCGGCTACGGCACTAGGCTGGGCTCTGGATGCACCAGCGGCCACGGGGTCTGTGGCCTCGCACGTTTATCGCCGCGTTCGCTTGCCGCCACGGGTGTGTTTATGGCGACCGCAGCGGTGAGCGTTTTCGTCATGCGGCATGTGATCGGCGGTGGCGAGTGAGTCGCGCGATCGCGTTGATATGCGGTCTTCTGTTCGGCACGGGTCTGGTGATCTCGGACATGGTCAATCCTGCGCGCGTGCTGGCGTTTCTTGACGTTGCAGGCAGCTGGGATCCAACGCTGGCGCTGGTCATGGGCTCGGCATTGGTGCCCTCGGCGCTGGCCTATGCATGGCGCCGACGCCGTCAACGCCCACTGGCGGCGGCCAGCTTCCATGTGCCTGATAACCCGAGTATCGACGCGCGGCTGCTAGGCGGTGCCTCTCTATTCGGCATTGGCTGGGGTCTGGTTGGCCTATGCCCCGGGCCAGCGGTTGCGGCCCTCGTCACGCTGCAATGGCCGTTCCTCACGTTCGCCGCTGCAATGCTCGCTGGTATGACTATTTATCGCGTACTTCATGTGCGAACTGCTTGATCTCGGAGGAACTTTAATGCCTTACACCAGAATCGACGACCGCCTGTCCGTCGCATCCCAGATCGCCGTCGCCGACATCGCTGGGATAGCTGAAGCCGGCTTCACCACGCTGATCAGTAATCGGCCGGATGGCGAGGCAGACGACCAACCAGAGACTGCTACGCTCGCTGCCGAAGCGGAGCGCCACGGTTTGACGTTCGTGCACCAGCCAGTGGTCGGCAGCGCGATCGGCCCTGCCGACGTTGATGCCTTCGAAGCCGCGCTCGCACAGGCAACTGGTCCGACTCTCGCGTTCTGCCGAACAGGTACCCGCTCGACCACGCTGTGGGCGCTGGGTCAGGCGCGTCGACGTCCAGCTAGCGAGGTGCTGGCCGACGCGCAGAGCGCTGGGTACGACCTGTCCGCGTTGAGGCCGACACTTGAGGCGACCGCACCGGCGCCGACCCAGGTAACACGCGACGCGTTCGACGTGGTGGTGATTGGCGGGGGCGCCGCTGGCCTAGCGACGATGGCCAGCTTGCTGAAGCGCCGCGCGAACCTTCGTATATGCGTGGTCGATGCCGCCGATCAGCATGCCTACCAGCCTGGCTGGACTATGGTTGGCGCAGGCGTTTTCAACCTCGATGAAACACTCCGGCCGATGGCTTCACTGATTCCAGATTGCGTGACATGGAAGCGGACAGCGGCAGCGGAATTTGACTGCGAGCGCAACGAGGTGTCGCTGCAGAACGGCGAGTGTGTTGGTTACCGCGTGCTCGTGGTGGCGCCAGGCTTGACCTTGGATTGGGACGGCGTCCCGGGCCTGCGCGCCGCGCTGGGAAAGAACGGCGTGACATCCAATTATCGGCAGGATCTCGCGCCGTACACGTGGCAGCTTGTACAGCAATTGCGAGGCGGCCGTGCGCTCTTCACCCAGCCACCTATGCCTATCAAGTGTGCGGGAGCGCCGCAGAAAGCGATGTACCTGTCTGCTGACCATTGGCGGCGACAGGGCGTGTTGGGCGACATTGATATCCAGTTTCATAACGCGGGTGCAGTGCTGTTCGGGGTCGAGGCCTACGTGCCCGCGCTGATGCGTTATATCGAACGTTACGCGATAGGACTGAACCTCGGCTCGCGTTTGGTCGCGGTCGACGGCGAAGCGCGGACTGCAACATTCCAACGCCAAACGCCTGATGGCGTGAAATCAGACCAAGTACTTGGCTTCGACATGCTCCACGTCTGTCCGCCACAACGTGCGCCAAGCCTCGTACGTGACAGCGCCTTGGCCAATGAAGCCGGCTGGCTGGACGTCGCGCCGGACACATTGCGTCACGTGCGACATGCCAATGTCTTCGGTTTGGGCGACGCCACGAATACACCTAACGCAAAGACGGCCGCAGCGGCGCGTAAGCAAGCGCCGGTGGTGGCGGAAAATGTACTCGCGACTCTAGACGGTCTTCCACTGCCCGCCGCTTACGACGGCTACGGTTCGTGCCCGTTGACCGTAGAGCGCGGGAAAATCGTTCTCGCCGAGTTCGGCTACGGCGGCACTTTGATGCCGACCTTTCCACGCTGGCTCATCGACGGCCGCGAGCCTTCGCGGCTGGCGTGGCATCTCAAATCAGAAGCGTTGCCGGTTTTGTACTGGCACGGGATGCTGAAGGGGCGCGAATGGTTGTGCACACCACAGCCACGAGTGTCGAAGGCAGAGGGCTAAGCGGGAATGGACTTCATGCAGCTGGTGCTGGGTGGCCTGTCAGGTGTCTTGGTGGGATTCACCCTCGGACTTGTCGGTGGCGGCGGCTCGATCCTGGCTGTGCCTCTGATGGTCTACGTGGTAGGTGTCAACAATCCCCACATCGCAATAGGCACCAGCGCGCTCGCGGTTGCAGCCAATGCAGCTATGAACCTGGCAAACCACGCGCGCCGCGGTAACGTTCGCTGGGATTGCGCAGCTGTATTCGCGGCTGCAGGTGTGATTGGGGCCTACGGTGGCTCGACGCTGGGCAAGGCGATCGATGGCCAGAAGTTGCTGTTCTTGTTCGCGCTGCTGATGCTCGTAGTCGGCGCACTCATGCTGCGTGGGCGCGGTGAGGGCGGTAAGACGGATGTGCGCCTAGATCGCACCACCGGTCCCCGCCTGGCTGGATTAGGCGGCCTCGCTGGGGCGTTATCCGGCTTCTTCGGTATCGGCGGCGGCTTCCTGATAGTTCCCGGCCTGATTGCAGCTACAAGGATGCCAATGCTGCTGGCGATCGGTAGTTCACTCGTCGCGGTCACCGCGTTTGGGCTGACGACCGCGCTCAACTACGGGCGGTCAGGGCTAATTGATTGGACGCTGGCTGGTGTGTTCATCGGAGGCGGATTGGTTGGCGGCTTGATCGGCGCATCCGTCGCAACCCGCTTGGCTCAATCTCGCGGAACTTTGAACACAATTTTTGCGAGCTTGGTCTTTGTGGTGACCTTGTACATGCTCTATCAAAGTTTTATGGCGATGTAGCTCAAGGATTTCCCCCGCGAATCGCGTTGCGGCGCTTACCCGTTTCGGGCCGCCCCAGCATTTGGTTCGGTCATCCACTCCATCGATCTTGGCAGGAATCTGCTGACTTGGATCGTTGATTGCTTTGAAGGGCAATGTCATGAAGTACACCTCGCTATTCCTTATTCTTGTCGCACTCGCAGGCCCCAGCTGCGCATTTGCCACCGCATCGGCCATTCTTCCCGCAGTCGCTGACGCGGTTTCGCCTTCCCCGGGCGTCGTGTCGGCAGGTCGGCTAACGGCCGAGGACATTGCACGTGTCTACGATGCTGGAATACGTCACGTCATCGACCTTACTCCGGACGCGGAGACTCCTGATTTTGACGAGGCGGCTTCAGTCCGTGCGGCCGGCTTGCGGTATTCCAACCTGCCATTGCGCGGCGCAGTCGACCTCACCCGAGAGAACGTATTTGCGTTCGACTCAATTGTTCGGAATGCACAGCGACCCCTGCTGGTTCACTGTGCTAGCGGCAACCGCGTCGGCGCGATAGCGGCGCTTAGAGCCGCATGGGTGGATGGAGTGGAGACGGACGAGGCCATCGCGATCGGGAGAGCCTGGGGCCTTAAAGGGTTGGAGGAAGAGGTGCGCCGCAAGATTGAGGCTGCTGGCCCGTAGAGCAGGACAAGCGAGACGCTAACTAGCCAACGGTCAGGATATGCCGGGAAATTTTCGTACTGCGGTGTCGCGGACAAAGACTCAAACTACATATCCTTGAATAATTCGTGAAAGCGTTTCCTATGCCTACGTTTTATGCCGACGTGAGCGTAACGGCGCGTTGCACGTTTAAAGCGGCTATAGCGGCGCTGCAAGATCAGCGTTCTTCAGGCAAATGAGAGATCTTGCGAGAATCTATTCATGATTTGTCTGCAGCCAACGCTTAGACATTGGCCGACCCTGTGTCCGCTTCTGTCCGGAAGCGGACGTCGAAAGTCGCGCCATTGACCGCAGCTCTACTGCATAGGCCCAATGTTTTGATCAGCTGATGTTCTTTCCTAAGCGGGGAAGCGCCTTGATGTAGACCAACTCGCTCACGAGTTCGATCATCGTTTGGGTGACGATCACCGCCGGGATGAGCGGTAGCGCCCCCGGGATGGCGAGCCCTAGCGGGAGAACGACCAGTGAATTTCGGGTGCCAGTGCTGAACGCGATCGCGCGTCCTTGGTCCGCAGGCAACTTCGCGGCGCGCGCCACCAGCCACCCGAGCAGCGGCGCGGCCACGGCGAACACCACGTAGAAAGGCGCAGCCTGCAGCACCGCGTCCAGTGCCGGGCCGAGTTGCGGTGCGACGGCTGCGATCACCACGAATAGCACAGCCGCCGTTGCCGGTACCGGGAGGACGCCCAGGCCCGGAAGCGGACATAGTTGGAGCTCCCGAGCCCCCTGTAAAGACAGCAAAGTGCGCTGGGCGTAAGCCGGCAGAGCGGCTGGATAACCCAAGGGTGTGAGCCGCGACGCGCGCACGTGCTGTAAGACAAGCATGCAGAGGCGCTATATGCCCCGGAGTAGGACAACTACCGAAGTTGAAGTCAGCAGAGCGCTTGAGCTTCCTCGGAACTAACCAGGTCTCTGAGAAAATCAGGCTGAGATCTCGCCGCTCTTGATCGCGGCGGTCACCGACTCCTTGATTGCCTCAAGGCTCGAGTAGCGCGGGTTATAGCCGACACGGGTTCGCGCCTTCTCAGTTGAGAACGAGTGCCTCCGCGTGATGTGCTCCTCAGCATGATGGGCTTGAGCGGGCGACTGTGTAGCCTTCCAGGCCTCGAGCGGCTGAAACTCGATGTTCGGCTCGTGCCCGAACCATCGGTACAACGCCTCCGCATAGCATCCATACTGTGGTCTTCAGACACAGCGATTGTAGGGCAGGGTTCCACAACTGGGCGTGCTTGATCACTTTTTGAGGTGGTTCAGAACCCTGCCTCGCGGAGGACTGACGTTGGCCAGTGTGGATTGAGGTCAATAAGCGATCATGCTGTTGTCGGCTGGATGCTCTGGGAACGGCCGAGGTGGGAAGGTGATCAGGTCCACTGGCAACTCAACAAAGTCGTCCACACCCTTGTGTCGATACGGGTTCATCTTGTGCTGAGGTGGAACACCATCGAACACGTAATCTCGATCGGTTAGAGCGAAACCTAGCGGAAAGCACTTCATCGACCACAGGATGCTGTTCTGCCTGGTCACTAGGTTCATGATTCTCGCGTCCTTGGTGAGCACCACAGTGGGGAAGGGGAACAGCCAGTAGTGCAGGCTCAGCATGTCAGGCAAAGGCAACGCTGGATCCAGTAGGTAGTCCCGAAGCGGCTGCGTGATGTCGCCCTTCTTGTATCGGTTGACCCCTTGAGCGCACAGATGGCCGATCACCGATCGCATCACCCGTTGTGGCCTGATTCTGACGAACTGCACCCCTGGAATGTGCAGTGATGTCTTGGGCAGTGCAGTCACCGCATCCACCAAACGGAGCAACTCAGGGTCATACAGCGTGCCCAAGACATCACGATTGCACCTCTCGCATAGCGATCGAAAACGCACACCGTCGTTGACCTTCTGGTACTTGTGCCGCTGACTCTCCTTCAGGGGCTCCATCACCTCCATCACCTGCATGGGCACACAAGGTGCCCAGCCCTTAGGTGGGGTGTGATCAACAGTCATGGGGCCACAGGTGCCGCAGATGTTGCATTCGCCAACTTGTGGACCGCGAGTGACCTTGAGGGTCATGGATCGTCCTTGATTTGTTGGTTAGCGCGTCTTGTCGATCAGCCAGTCCACCAACCCGAACTTCACGATCAGTTTGGACACTTCAGTGCGTCCGAGCACACGCACGCTAGCGTCAAGCGATATCAGTTCCACATCACTGTTGTGCACAAAGAACATCAACTGATTTCGATCGTTTGCGGCTTCGATGTAGGTGTTGAGCGTGGCTTGGTTGGAGTCCGCTTTAACCTGTGCGAACGCCTTCTCGCCTGTGAGGGGCAGCTCAAGGGTGAGATCCACCGTCTTCTCATTCCCGCCTAGCCGATCGGTGCGCCTCCACCCTCCTGCCGACAGCAGCAGATCGGCCAAGATCTCAAAGTCCTGCCACTGAAGTTCACGGATGAGGCCGCGCACTTCTCCAACGAGGTGATCACGCGCCTCTTCCACCTTCAGGCCTTGAACAGAGCGCTCGCCATTGATCCGACGCAACAAGTGATCTGCTGCGCCGACAAGGCACGTGGTGCCTTGGAACATGCTCACCACATTGACCGTGCCGGGCAGCGTACTGCGCGATAGCGTCAGTCTGTTGGCGTCGAGACAGGACCACTTCCCTTTAACCTTGCGGTAACTGGACTGGCGCTCATCACCGACAGGCACAGCTTCGCCCGGTTCCAAGAAGCACCAGTACAGATTGCTTCTGTGAAACGTCACCCAAAGGGTGGTGCCGTCGTCCTCGAAGTACGCACGCAAGGAATTGGTAGCTGTGGTGGCAGTCTTCTTGCTGTGTGGCTTCCACTCTCGGCGCGCTTGAACGGGCTGGAATCGGGCGTGCCGTTCAACCACTCGTTCATCTTTGGCGTCGCCGGATCGTTGGGGGCGAGCATCGAGTACGCCTTGAACACGCACTTGCGCTGCAAGGCCACGTCAGGCGACACCATGCGCGCGCAGCTCATCCAGTCCGCAACGGCGGCGTGGATGACACGCGGATCGGCCTTCCCTGCGGCCTGCACCGGGCCGGCGGCCACCGTCTGGCCCAGCTTGTCCACCTCGACCACGTAGGGGATGAACTTCGACTGGCTGCCGATGTGGATCACGCCACCCACGCCGGCCAGCGCGATCAACAGCGACAGGATGCCGATCACCTGCCAGGTTTGGCGCTGCGAGACGACGCCGCCCACGTGATCGTTCCAGGTGCGGCGCGCGGCCAGGTAGGGGTTCTCGGCCTCGCCCGCACGGCGGCCGCCGGCGAGCGGTTCCTTCGAGCGGCGCGGATCGCGCGGCTCGGCGGAGTTGGCGGGCTTCTTGAAGATCAAGCCCTTGAGGGTGTCGGCGATGCTCATGCGGCCTCCAGGTAGTCGTTGAGATTCAGCCCACGGCCGGCCAGCCACTCATGCACCCATTCGTGGCCGAACTTGGCTTCGAGGCTCTTGATGGTGGCGACCGATTCCTTGTCGGACGCACCGACGAAGGCCAGGGCCATCGGCCCCAGGGCAAGGTCATAGAGACGGCGGCCGTTCTCCGAGACGTAGTAGTACTGACGCTTCGGAATGGCAGTCGCCAGGATTTCGATCTGACGCGCGTTGAGGCCCATACCCGCGCGACTTGCCCGCCATCACGCCCGACAGCTTCAAGACCCACCTGCGCGCCGAGCAGCGCCTTGCCGACGCCGCCGCCGGCAAGGTCGAGCTGGCCGGCGACGAGGCGGCCAAGCTCAAGGCGTCGATGTTGAGCGGCGCGCAGATCGCGGCGCTGTCCACGATGAAGCAGCACACCGACTTCAACGACTTGGCGCACAAGAGCGAGCTGGGCATCGAGGGCGTGAAGCGGCAGATCGGCGCGGCCATCAGCCAGGTGCAGCGCGACGAGCAGCAGCACCAGGAGCAGAAGCACGTCGAGAAAAAGCAACAGCAGATCGAGCAGCGCCCACGGCGGGCCGCTCGCATCGGATAAGTCGAAAAATCCGGCTAAAGTGGCCGAGCTGCACATCAGGCCGCGCGGTTTTCCTCCCTGATCGCCGGCGCGGTTTCTTCCTCCCTGAACCGCATGCAGACTTGCCGCCTCGGACACCCCGAGGCGGTTTTTTTTCGCCTCGCTCGGGGTCTCCTCGTTTTCAGTGCAATAAGTGACGGTACGCAAAGCTAGCACTGGCGCGGGGGTGGTCTGGGTAGACCGTTGATTTCATTGACTTTCCTGTTCGCTTTGTAAACGGGTATGGTGGCCTCCCACTTTTGAGGTTCACGATGCAGGGTTGGCACACAACGTTTTTGGGGATGCGTGGGCTCCCCCGCGATATCAGCGACTTCGAGATGAAGGCATTTTTCACCTTCGATGGTGCCGAGCGCGACGCAATCAATGCACGCCGAGGTGATTCCCACAAGCTTGGTCTGGCGCTCCATATTGGTTTCCTGCGCATGAGTGGGCGTTTGCTCGGTGCCTTTCGGGTAATTCCAGTAGCCTTGTGGCGCCACCTTGGCAACGAGCTTGGCATTGCAGCACCAGAAGTCGCCTCGCTGAGAGCCATGTATGAACGCGGGCGCACGCTATTCGATCACCAACAAGTAGCCTGCACGGTCCTTGGATTCCAGTGGATGAGCGAGCACCAGCGCCGCTCACTGGTACGTGAACTGCGCGACGAAGTGGCGCGCTGCGCCGACCGCGATCAGCTACTCGTGCGGGCGCGTCAATGGCTGTACAAGAACAAGCTGGTGATCGTGCACGAGCGGGCAATTCGGACACTGATTGCGGCGGCACTTGCCCAGCTTGAAGTTGAAACAGGCACCGCCATCGCCGCCAGCGTTGATCCAGCAACACTTGATCGCTGGCGAGCCTCAGTTTCAGAGCTGCGCCCAGATGGACAAACCCAGCAGAGTTGGCTATGGGCTGCACCGGCGAAACACTCAACCCGCCAAATCAGCGAGGTACTGGAGCGCATCGACCTGCTTTACACGCTGGACGTTCATAAGCACCTGGCAGACATCCCCGATCTCATCTTGCGCCGCTACGCGCGCCGACTTGTCTCCAGGCCGCCCTCAGCCGGAGCCAAGATCAAAGAGCCAGCGCGCACCGTGGAGGTCGCATGCTTTCTTCGGTATTGCCTGTTCACCACCACAGACCAGTTGATCCTTATGGTGCAGCGCCGGATCGCCGATCTGTGGCGTCAGGCTGCCGCCGATGTCCCCGCTACCGTCAATTGGGCCGCAATGTACAAAACGCTGCTCGGCGAACTTGTTGCCTTGAGCGCGCAAGGTGCGGTGCCAGATGCTGAGTTGCGTGCCCGTCTTGAAGCCTTGATCACCGAAACCCAGAAACGCAAACCACCGAGCAGGGCCTCCCTGGTCCGCGAGGGATTGATTGATGGAATTCGCCCCGTGCGGTCGTTGCTCGTCGCCATTGCAAAGCTGCCCTGGCAGGCCACCGGCGAGCATCCTGCCATCGAGTACCTTGCCAAGCTGCAAGCTTTATATCTCAAAGGATCCAGAAAGCTGCCAGTTGAAGTGGTGGCACCAAGTCTGGGAATGATCTGGCAGGTTTCGATCTCCAGCCCAGACCGGGAACGGGCGTTTCAGGCGTTGGAGGTGGCCACCCTGTTTGCCCTGCGCCGCGCGGTGCGCAATGGCTCGGTCTGGATTGAGCACAGCCTGAGCTTTCGGGGTCGTGCGCGCTTGTTCTTCACGGACGAGCGTTGGCAGGCAGAGTCCAAGAAACACTATGCCCGTCTATCGTTACCCAGCAAGGCTGCCACTTTCTTGAAGCCTTTGCTGGCCAGAGTAACTGCCGGTGTCGATGCGGTGGCCGCTGCAGCCCGCAGTGGCGTACTGCGCGTGGATGATGAACTCCATTTGTCGCCATTGCCCGCAGAGGACGAAGACCCAGAAGTGACCAAGCTGCGCGCGGCTTTGGATCACCGCATCGGTGAGGTTCAATTGCCGGAAGTGATTCTGGCCGTTGACGCCCAGGTGCGCTTTAGCTGGATCATGCTCGGACGTGAGCCGCGCTCTACCGACGAGCTGCTGATGGTCTATGCCGGCATCATGGCCCACGGCACCAGTCTGACTGCGGTCGAATGCGCGCGCATGATTCCGCAGCAGAAGGCGGCGCGGCAGTGCTGCCTCAACTTCGGGTGTCACGTCTGTGCTCCTTGAAGAAGCGGCGCCGTCGGTCTGTGCCGGCGGCGCCGCCTTGAGAGGTCGTCCGGCGCACCCACGATCAGCGGGTGCACCTGCTGCTTAGCGCTGACTTCAGCTCAGTTCGCCGCCGAAGCGCTGCACGCCCTTGCCGGTGGCAAAGTTGTGCAGTCCGAAGCTCGGGAAGGTGCCGCGCAGGCCTTCGAACTTGCCGGTGGAATCGACCACCTTGTGCATGACGGTGAGCGAGACCTCGTCGATGCCCGGCACCTGGATGCCTGTGGCGGTGTCGACCGTCGAGATGCGGCTGCCGTCGCGGCTCATGAATTCATGAACCATCGTGAAGCTCGCGCGGCCGTCGACGAACTTGATTTCACTGGTGGCCTTGGCCCAGATCGGGCCGTCGAAGTCACCGTCGCCGGTGGCCAGGAAGGTTTCGATATGCGGCAGGTATTGCAAGGCGGCGAAAGCGCCGATGCTGAGGGGCTTGGACATGATGCACTCCTAGGTTGGTGTTGGCCTGATGAATAGGCCGCGGGGACGGACGCTGCCGACGCTCGTCACGCCGGCAGCACCGGGATCACTTGCTGTTGCTCAGGCGGAAGCTGATCACCTTGGCAGCGTCCGTCTTGGAAGCGTTGACGACCTGCGTGTCGGGTGCGCTCTTGGGCTGATAGAACGTTTGACCCGTCAGATAGACGATCGGCGCTTCACCGCGCACTTTGACGCTGACCGCACCCTTGTCGTCGTATTCGTGGCGGTATAGCTTGCCGCCGCGCCGGCTGTCCATCACGTAGGGCGGATCGGCGTAGACGAACTCGGAGCCGGTGAACTGGTGGGACTCCAGCCAGGCCACGGCGTCGCCGTGGTGCAGCTCCAGGCCGGGCACGTCGAGCTGCTGCCAGACCTCGATCACCTCGGGATCAACGTCGATGCCGACGCTGCGGGCAGCGGGCCGCTTGCGCTCCAGGATGTTGCCGCCGCCCAGGTGCGTTTCGATGTACGTGTCGTGAGGCGGGATGTTGTTGATGATCGTCTGGTAGACGCCGGCACCGCCCTTGCCGCCGGGGTATCTCATGGCCTTCTTCCTGGAGTAAATCGGGACTTGGCCAGCATCGTCAGAAATGGCGATGCTGTCAAGGGAAGCCGGCCGGGCCTGCATCGTCAGAGCCGACGATGCGAAGCTGCTGGAGCGTCCTGCAGCACCGCCAGGAATGGCGATGCCGGATCGCTCAGTAGGTGGGGATGTAGACCACCTCAATGTCCACGCGCTGGTTCTCGCGCCGGCCCTCGGCCGTCGAGTTGTCTGCCACGAAATCGGCGGCCGATGCGAAGTTCACCATGATCTTGAGCGGCGAGACGCCGCGCGCCACCAAGTACGACCTGGCCGAGAGCGCACGGCGTAGTGCAAGGGCCTCATCGGCCGCGCTGGGCCGTAGTGTGCTGGTGCGCCCGCTGATGTAGATGATCGCCGCATTCCTAGCGTCGGCCAGCAGCTCCAGGGCCTCTGGCGTCGGCTGGAATGTCGCGCTGCTGTCGGGGAAGGACACCGATACGCCGGACTTGATCGGCGTGCCGAAGTTGCCGGCGTCGCCGGCGGCCAGTGCGCTTTGCGCGCTGACCAGGAACGCCAGAGAGAGGGCCAGAAGAACGGGTTTTCGCATGGGGCAGGACTCCAATCAGAAGAACAGGTAGCCGGCCTTGCTCATGGGGATGCGGATCAACCAGAGCGAGGCCAGGTGCAGCGGGTAATAGGCGTAGAAGGCCCAGCGCAGGCGCGGCACGCGCACATCCACCCGCGAGGCCAGGAAGAGCACCGGCAGGGCTGCCAAGGCCCACAGGTTGCGATTGACGAACCACAGGGCCGCGCAGGCCAGCACCGCGACCGCCGCGGCGGCCCAGCTCGGCCGGCGCGTGTACGACCACACCGCCAGGCCGAAAGCCACGGCCGGCCACCAATATTCGACCGAGCTGCCGCCGACCAGGAACACCACGCCGGCGGCCGCCAGGTGCAGCTTGCCGCCACGTTCGACCAGGTAAGCCGTGGCCGTGACGACCAGCAGCGTGAACATCACGTTGAGCGGCCACCAACCGGCGTACAGGCCGCCGAGGGCCACGAAGGGCACGGAGGCCAGCGCGCCGAACATCGCCAGGCGCGACATGGTGCGGCCGTACACGCCGCGTTCGAGCGTGCCCGGCCGGGCCAGGTTGTAGGCCAGGACGAACACGAAAAGGGGGAGCGCCACGCGGCCGGCCTCGAACAGCACCGGCAGCGTCGCGTTGAACAGGTACTTGTTGACGTGATCGCCGGTCATGAGAACCAGTGCGAGCCACTTCAACGCTTCGACGGTTCCATCAGGAATCCGCAGGGCCTTCATCAGCGCCGGCCCCCGCGAATCGCGTAGGCGCGCAGCACCAGGAAGATGATGTAGAGCGCTGGCAGTGAGAGCACGAAGGCGATGGGCTTGCCGATCCACGCCGGCAGCGCCCACAGCAGAAGGCCCAAGGCGAAGATCGGGCCGAGGCCCAGCAGAAGCAAATCGAGCTGGTTCTTGGCCTGTCCTTCCGCCCACTTGCAATAGGCTTGAAGCAACCGGCCGACGCCCAGCGTGTACCGCATCATGAAGGCGTGGAATTTGTCCATGTTTAGCCGCTAAATCGGAAGAGCCGGCCTACTCGGCCGACCCCTCGCGTGAAGTGTTGAAAGACACCGTGCGGGGCACGTAGCCGGCCACCGACACGCTGCGAGCTGCTGCGGCCGCTGGGGCGGCCTGCTGGGGTGCTGGTGCCGGCCTGGCCGCCGGCGTCGCCCGCTGGGCCACCGTCGCGGGCTGGCTGGGCGTCGAGGGCGTGGCCCCGGCCTTCGTCACGTCAAGCGTGACGAACCGAGCTTCGAGCCAATCGGCCCACTTCGACGCCTTGCGCATCAAGTCGGCCCGGTACACCGCGTTGTACTGCGGCGTGCGCGAGTGGTAGTTCGCCGCCTTCGTCCAGAGGTCGCCCTTGTCGTTGCGGATGTGCATCCGCAGCCGCCAGGCGGCCAGGTCGAACGAGTAGCAGCCGGCAGCCGCCACATCGTTCGCCGTGATGCCGTATCGGGCCAGGTCGCCCAGGTACGCGGTGTTGAACTGCATCGGGCCAACGTCATGCGTGCCATTCGAGTTGCGCACCCACTGGCCCGGCTTGCCGCCCTCTTTCTCGGCGACGGCCAACACGATGTTGACCGGCACCTCGTACTTGACGGCGGCCGAGATCGAGCAGACGACGCGCTCCTGGAGCTGCGGCGGCAGATCGGCGAAGAACGGCATGCCCTCCCCTCCCTCAGTTCAGCCAGGACTGACGGCGGCGCTCTTCGTCCTCGCGCCGGATGCGTTCGTTGTACTCGGCCAAGGCGCGGTCATAGTCGCGCGCTTCGACCCAATACCCGCCCCGCTCTGGCGTCCCGACATAGCGCGGCAGCGTGCCGCTGCTGGCGAAGTCGGTGTAGGCGTGGCCGGTGTAGGCCCCGCAGTAGTCAGGCAACTGGTTGCTGATGTACGTGCGCCCATCGTCGTAGCCGCCCGTCCACATCACCAACGTCGAGTTCAGCGACTGCGCGTCGCAACGGCCAGCGCCGCGCGAGATCGCCGACACGAGCGACTGCATTTCCGGCGTCTGGCTCGCCACCGGGCAAAGCTGGAGGAAGTTCAGGCGGGCGCGGATCGTGTCCGACAGCTTGCGCTTCGTGATGTTGAAGTACCGCGACAGCGACGGCGTGCATTCGCTCGGGCGCGTGCCCGACGACAGGCACAGGATCGCCTCGCAGGCCAGGCGCGTGTCGCCGGTCAGCACGTCTTGCGCGCTGGCCGTGCCGGCGGTCGATCCGAGGGCTGCCACGAGGGCGGCCAGGGCAAACAGTTTCTTCTTCATGGTTGGACTCTCCTTGGTTACGCAGTTGTGCCGTCGCGGCCTTGCTCGCGGTTGGCGAACGCAGCTACTTCGGACTCGGGATCGGCATCGGCGGGGCCGCCTGCCAGGCTGTTGTCGCCGAAGCTCGGCGCGGGCTGCTGGTCGGGCACGTCGATGTTCTCGGCCGTGCCGCTTCCTTGCGCCTTGATCGCGGCGGCGATCTTTCCGCCAGTGGTGTCGGCGATCCGCTCGGCTGCGGCTTCGCGCAGGCTCGCGGCTTTGGCCTTGGCAACATCGGCGGTTCCCTTCGCCAAGTTCGCGCCGGCGTCGGCGGCGATGCGGCCGGCCGTGCCGAGGGCCGATGCGGCCGATGCGAGCAAGCCGGGGCCGGTGCTGCCCGGTGCGGCCTGCTGCCCTTGCCCTGCCCCGCCGGCGGGCTTGGGTTCGTTCTTGGCGGCCTTGTCGGCACTGCTGCCGGTGCTGGCCGTCGAGCTGCTGCCCTGGCCGCCGGCGTCGGCTTTGCCGCCGCCCTTATCGCCGCCCTTCGAGCTGCCCGAGCTGCTGCCGGTCGAGGGGCTGCCGCCACCCGACGAAGAGCCACCGCCGGAGCTGCCGCTAAAGCCCGCAGCCTGAGCGAAGGGCGTGCTGCCGGTGCCGGCGTCGCCGCCGCCGCCCGCACCGCCGCCCGAGCTGCCGCCGCCCGAGAAGGCCGACATAACGTCCGTGCCTGCCGACACGTTCTCATTGGCCTTCGAGAAGGCGGCCATGACGGCAGAGGCACCACCGGCGGCCGAGGCTGCGCCGGCGGCCAGAGCGGCGCCGCCGGTCGCGGCCGCTGCTGCTGCCATGCCTGCGGCACCCAACGCAGCGCCTGCACCGAACTGGCCGATGCCGGCACCGCCCACGCTCGCGCCGGTGATGATCCCGGCGATGAGCGGCGGAATCTTGTTGACCAACGCCAAGAGGATGATGACGACGATCAGCATCACGCCCATTTCCTTGAGGCTGATGCCGGCGCTCATGCGCGAGTAGTAGTCATCGAGGAAGGTCTTGCCGATGCCCACCAGGAGCACCATTGCGAAGAGCTGCGCGGCCACGCCCAGGACGACCTTGTAGTAGTTGATCGCCATGTCGGAAGTCCAGCGCGAACCACCGAAGCCGAGGAAGAACACGCCGCCGTAGGCGAGCACCCAGCCCGACGCGAGCAGCAGAAGCATATTCACACCGACCAGGGCCAGGATGACCAGGATCGCCACGGCCATGAGGATGCCGGCCATGCTGTCCACCGGCGACCACACCGAGGACTGATCCATCACCTTGTCGAAGATCGCAAAGCCCACGTCCACGATGCCCGAGGGCGACAGAGCATTGCCCAGGCCCGTCGCGTTGCCGGCGAGCTGCCGCAACGACGCATAGATGGACGAGGCGAAGTTAGGGCCGTTGGTCAGCGCCCACCAGAAGAAGCCGGTAAAGATCGTGAAGCGGACGAACTCCGCGAAGAACTCGCCAATGTCGGCCTTGCGCAAGGCCATCATGCCGAACGTCCAGACCATCGAGATCACAACCAGCGTCCAGAAGAGCCAGGTTGCGGCCGTGGTGATGACACCGGCCCAGCCGCTCGCGGCGGCCTGGTAGCGATCCAGCACGCTATCGAACACGCCGGCGTTGTCGATGGCCGCGTGGGCATCGACCGCGAAGAACGCCAGCCAGACGAACAGCGGCAGGGCGAGGGTTTTTAGATTGGCTGGCATTCTCATCGTCAGCACCTCACCATTCGCGTTTCGGGCTGGGCTTGAAATCCCCACCACGACGCAAGCACAGCGACGAAAAAGCCTGCTGGACGCCCTTGTCCTCGATCTTGGCGATGTTCTCGGGCTTGCAGTTCTCGTCGTTCACTTCCGGCATGGGGGCCGTGGCCGGCTTGTTGTCGCAGCCGGCGACCAAGGCCGCCACGAGGGCGGCCGAGGCCAAGGACAGAGCCTTGATTGCTTTCATGAATCCCCCTTACCAGGTGCGCGCCGGGCTGGCCCGGTAGCTGCCCTGGCGCAGTTGTGCGGCCGCTGCCGCCTGCTGGGCTTCCTTGTCGGCGTCGGCCTGCATCTTGGTTGCCATCGCGTTCTGCTGCGCGATCAGCAGGCCACGAATCTGCAAGAGCTGGTTGGCCTGCTGGCTGGCGAGCTGGTTGGCGTAGCCGATGGCCTGCATTTGGCCCTGCGCGCCCTGCGCTGCCGATTGAAGACGCTGCAACGTCGCTGCATCGGCCGTGAGATTCGTTTGCTGCCTATCGAGGCCCTTGAACAAGGCATCGTTGGCCTTCTTCTGCGACTCGCTCGCGAGCTGGGCCACATTCCGAAGTGCTGCGCGTTCCGCGTCGGAGCACCCTGCCGCCGTAAAGCACGGCGAGTTCTTGTAGTAGTTCACGTCCTGGAACTTGCCGATGTAGCTGTCCAGGCTGCCGAGTTGGGTCTTGTAGTAATCCAGCGTGTTGACCGCGTTCATCAACCCGTTGATGGTCGATTGCGCCTGATCCCAGATATACGCGGCCGGGGCCATCGTGTTCTGGAGTTGGTTTTGATACTGCTGGAGCTGGGTGCTGTACTGCTCAATTTGCTTGAGCGTCTGGGCCACCGATTCGATGGCCGTCATGATGTTCTGCGACAGGTTGGTGCCGTCGATGACGGGGATGCCAGCCTGCACAGGTGTGACCGCCAGCGTGCTCGAAACAGCAATGACGAGGGCCAATTTAGCGGCTAAAAACTTCGGCTTCATGGTGCTTTTCTCCTATGGCGTTAGTAATCGAAGGAACGGTACGGCTTGGAAAACGTCATGTCCTTCGTGACCACGACGTTGAAGCGATACCCCGGCCGAATTTCCAGCGTCGGCGAAATGCTCAGGTTCTTGGCGATGAGTTGCGCCGTAACCTGGCCGAGCTGCTGGCCGAGGGCTTCGCTTAGGGCACTGCTGGCGCTCGGTGCGCCATAGGTGTTTGTGGCCTGGTTCTGGCGTTGGCTGTAGGTGATGCCTGCTGTCACGCCGGACATGAGGAAGGCCGAGCCGAACAGGCGCACATAGTGGTTGTTCACCTGGTCGTGGAAGCCCGCGTATCCCGCGCTGTCCGCGCCTGGCATCGCGCCAATGTCCATCGCCTTGCCATCGGGGAACACGATGCGTTGCCACGCAACCAGCACGCGCGCTTGGCCGTAGGCCACGTCGCTCGAATACGAGCCGACGAGGCGCGATCCCTGCGGGATCAACAGGTGCTTGCCGGTCGGTGTGTCGTACACGTCCTGCGCGACCTGGGCCATGATTTGGCCCGGCAGATCGGAGTTGATGCCCGAAATGAGCGTGGCCGGCACGACGAAGCCCGCGCGCAGCTCGAACGGTGTGCGCGGCGCTTCCGGCTGCGAATCCAGCTTCCAGCGGTCGCCCTGCCCACCTTGGCCGAACTGCGCCATGCTGTTGCGCCCGCCGCCGCTGGTCGAGGTTTGCAGGAGCTGCGGCGCACCGCCCGCGCCCATGCCGCCGGCGGCCGGAGCCGCGCCGCCACCACCGACGCCCATGCCGCGAATCTGCGCCAGGCGTGCTTGATAGGCGGCGGTCGGATCGTTGCTGCGCTGCGCGTCGATTTGCTGCTGCACCGCTGCGATGCGGTTCAGCATTTCATCGCGCGTCTGCGGCGTGCCGGTGTAGGTGCTCGGGCCACCCGGCGCGGAGCCGTTGCTACGCGGGGCATCCACGCGCACGGTGGTCTCGGCCTTCACGGCTTCGCCGAACATCTGCATCTTCGCCATGCGGATGCGCTGGGCCTCGTCGTCGTTCACCGGCTGGCCCGGGTTGCCGGGGTTGGCCGGCGGGGCCGGCGGCGCGTCCGGGTTGGACGGCCGCGCGATCTCCAGCGGAGCCGACGCCGGGCCGGTCGGCATGTCGGGCACCTTGAGCGGGCTTGCCGGCTCGATCAAGCCGCCGGTCTTGTCGCCTGCGATCTCCTTGGCGAACATCGACGTGTTGCCGGCCTTCTCCTTGGGGCCGTCCGCCGGCGCGTTCTGCTTGGCCGCGCGATCCGCCGCGACCAGGGCCATGACCAGCACGAACGACAGCAGGACGCCGCCGAGGATGTACATGGGCATGTTGTTGACGCGACGGACGCCCGCCTTCTTGGACACTTCGCCAGGCGAAGCGTCAGGTGCCATCTGATCGGCGTTTTCTGTCATGGCGTCACTCCTTGCGCACCCAGTACCCGGCCGGCGCGAACGTGCCGTTTTGCGCCAGGTAAGGGCGGGTGATGGATTGATTGCCGACCATCAAGGTCAGGCGGTACAGGTTCGAGTCGCCAGCCTGGTCGAGCACGTAGCGCAACGGCAGGCCGCCCGACGCGGCCGTGGTGGCCGGTGCGCTCGCCTGCGATGCCGCCGAGGCCGGGGCCTGCGTGGAAGCGCCGGCCGGGGCGTACTCCAGGAGGGCATAGCCCTTGTCGCGCAGCGACTTGACGAGCGCCTGGCCGAACGGATCGGGCGTCGGCTGTTGCAGCTCCAGGCGCGTGCGCGCCGGCGCGTACAGCGTGGCGAGCTGCTGCACCGCGTCGGTGGCGAGCTTCTGCTGATCGAGCGCGGCCGACTGGACGAAGTTGCCGTACTGGCTGGTGGTTGCGCAGCCGCCGAGGCCCAGGGCGAGGGCGAGCAGCGCGAGAGAGACGATCTTGCGCATGGTCACTTCCTCCGGCTGATGGTCACGCGGTCTTGGCTACTGCCAACACCGGCAATCAGGATCGCGCGGTCAAACACCGTGTCCACGATGTAGCGATTGCCCTGCACGCGGTAATTGACCAGCACCGTTTCGTCGTCGGTGAACAAGCCGCCCTCTTTGCGCACGACCAGGAGCGTCGGCGCTTCGGTCTGCTGCATCGTGCCGGGCATTTCGATGATGGTCTTGCGGCCATCGTTGTAGACGCGCACAGGCTTCCAGCTCGCCGACCCGGACAGCTCATAGTCGAACGAGAGATCGCCCAGGTACTCGCCCGTCGCCGGCAGGGTGTTGTCGGTGCGTTCCTGCTTCTCGCGGCGCTGGATCGCGTCCCACTTGGCTTGCGCTTCCTCGGGGTACGTGAACGAGACTTGCGGCATGTACTCGGTGCGATGCGAGCGCAGGCGGAAGTGGTAGCTGCGGCGGTTCGTGGTCACAACCAGGCTGGTTTCGAGGCCCACGTCCATCGGCTTGATGATGAGGTGCTGAACCTCGGTCGCGCCGCTGCCGGTGATGGCCGGTTCCACCGTCCACCTGGCCGTGTCGCCCAGGTTGATCGAGTTCACTTGTTCGCCGGGCTGCAAGGCCACGTCGCACACCTGGAGCACCGCGCAAACGATGCTCGGCTGCTGCGCGCCGTACACGAACTTGATGGCACCGCCCGAGCCGGCCACCGGCTTGATGCCGGTCGCCGACCCCGCTTCCCACCGTTTGGCGATGGCGAGCGCCGCGCGCTCTTGAGCGGTCAGCGTCGGGTTGGTCTTGTTGAAATACTTGTCGGCAATGTCGTCGCCAGGGGCGGCCAGAGCCAGGGAGGGCACCGCCACAGCAGCGCCCACGATCAAAGCGGAGAGGGTTTTCTTCATGGTGGATGACCTCGAATTCATTGGATGCGGGACCAGGAGTAATCACGCACGTAGATGCTCAACGGGTTGTTCCGCAGTTGCTCATCGGTGGTGTTGGGCGTGACCTCGGCGATGTAGGTAGTCACGAGCGCGCGCCAGGTGACGGGCTGACCTTTCAGCGTGCCTTGGCGGTCGCGCGTGGTTTCCACCCACTCGACTTGCCAGGTGTCGGGCGTTTGCGGGATGACGGTCTTGATCTCGACGCTGACCATTTCCTTCTCCACTGGCATCGGTCTTGCCACCCTTGAGCCAATCCTCACGGATCTTCTCCCAGTTGCCTTGGCGCATCTCCTCCAACTGTCCCAAGTGCCCTGACTCGAAACCGAAGCGCAGGATCTGCTTCTCATCGATGCACTCGTGCTCCCATGACCCTTGGCGTCCGAGTTTGACGAAGCGCACTGAGGTGGGGTGGATGGGGAACTGCTTACTGCTCATCAGTGATCCTCCGGGTTCTACCCCGTTTCGACGGACGGTTTGATTAAGGCTGAAAAGGATTGATTCCGCCTCGCCACTCTACGGCGCATGCGCGGGTTGTGGACCACACGCACATTCGCACGCGCCCTTGGGCCCGGCCTGCGGCTGAGCCAGCCATAGAATCCACTTGTTGAGACTTCGAGACAGCGGCACATCATCCCGACGGGATAGTCGATTTGGCAGCGATCAATCACCCTGTACCGTTCGGTGACTGCTTCGCGAAGTACGCTGCCGCGTCTCCTAAAAAATCCCGCTCCCTGGTCACCCTCGACAACTCGCGCTTGAGCCTGGCCACTTCTTCATCCCGGGGCATCCCGCCGCCCGGGAACGACTTGCCGCCCTCAGCATCTGCCTCGCGCACCCAGCGGGTGAGCATGTTCGGATTGACGCCGACCTCCAGTGCGATCTGACGGCAGCTGGAATTCGACCGCCGCACCAGGTCGACGAGCTCCCGTTTGTACTCGGGGCTGGAACGCTTGCGCTTCGACATAGACACTCCTTTCGCTCAGTGTGAGCCTTGGTGGATGTGTCAGTGAAATCGGGGCAGAACCCCCTCGTCCCCATGTTCAGGTGCGTAGTTCCAGCACTATGATTGTGCGAGCGCGTACTTTCCAGCCCGAACTCTAACGGGCTGGAGCGACTGCAGATACGAAGTGCTGCAGGAGCGGGAGGGGCGATCGCGATCAGCCGGCCACTTGGACTCAATGCCGAAGCGGAGTTCGATTGATCCATGAAATCAGGGAGGAAGAAATGCGCATTGAATCCGTAACCATCGCTGGCTTTCGTTGCTTCGGCCCAGAGCCGACCAAGGTGGCGATCTCTCCTGAGATTACCGCTATCGTAGGAACTAATGGAGCTGGCAAGACTGCCTTTCTGCAAGCCCTGACGAAGCTTTTCGGCGTCACTCGCGCTCAGCGCACCATCCAGCTCTCAGACTTCCATCTGGGTGCCGGAAGCAATCCAGATGATCGAGAGAAGAGAACCCTCTTCATCGACGTCCTTATCGGTCTGCCAGAGCTGATAGACGGTACTGCGACCCCAGAAACCATCGCTCCGACGTTTCGACACATGCTCGTTGAGCGGAAAGATGAGCATCCGGTGTGCCGCATACGTCTCGAAGCGAACTGGGAAGACGACGGCACAGTCGAGGGCGAGGTGACGCAGGAGCTGGTCTGGGTTGAGACGCTCGATCCGGTCCCGGCCGTAGACAAACGCCACCCGTTGTCGGCATTGGATCGTGGGTTGATCCAGCTTTACTACACACCAGCCAGTCGAGATGCGACGGCCCAGATCAAGGCGACGACCGGCGCGCTCGCATCGCGTCTGCTTCGTGCAATCGAGTGGTCAGACGAGACTGAAGAAGCCGTCCGAGAAACGACAACGAATTTAGCCACGGCGTTCGAGGATGAGACTGCGATCGCCGCGATTGGCAAGGCGATACAGAAGCGCTGGTCCAGCCTTCATGATGACGATGTCGACCAGAAGCCCAAACTTAGCCTCGTAAGTCGGCGGTTCGAGGAGGTCGTCAACAAGATTGCCGTCATCTTCCAGCTCGGGCCTGACGGCCATGAACGCGGCCTCGATGCACTGAGTGATGGGCAGAGATCCCTGTTCTACTTCGCCCTCGCGGCCGCCGTGTTCGACCTCGAACGCGAAATCGTGCAAGGCACGGTCATAGGATTTCGACATGACTCGCTCCGCAGCCCATCGCTCACGATCTTTGCCCTTGAAGAACCAGAGAATCATCTGTCGCCGTATTACTTGGCGAGAATCATCGAGCAGGTGCGCTCGTTGACGGATGAGCGAAGCGCACAGGTAGTTATCACAAGCCACTCGCCCGGTGTGTTGAGTCGCGTGAAGCCCCACGAAGTTCGCTACTGTCGGTACACACCACTCACTCGCACTTCCACGATCAAGAGGATAACGCTGCCTCCCAAAAGTGATGAGGCGGGCAAATTCGTTCGCGGCGCCATGCTTGCCTACCCCGAACTCTACTTTGCTCGATTCGTGCTGCTTGTAGAAGGGGATTCAGAGCGGATTGTTCTGCCAATTCTGGCCGATGCTCTCGACCTGCTGATTGATCCTGCATTTGTCGCGATCGTTCCCTTAGGCGGCCGTCACGTGCACCATTTCTGGCGACTGCTTAGCGAGCTTGGCATCCCATATGCGACCCTTCTGGACCTGGACTTGGGAAGGGGTGGAGGTGGGTTTGGTCGCGTGAAGACAGCCATCCAGCAGTTGATTGGCATCGGGGCTCCCAAGCCCATCCTTCTCGCAGCGAGCGGAGGGGTGCTGAGCGACTCAGACCTCGCAGCCATGCACGGATGGGATGAGCAGTACCTGGATGGGTGGATCGATCACCTGAAGCAGTTCGGTGTGTACTACTCAGCGCCGCTCGATCTCGACCTTGCAATGCTGCAGGCATTTCCAACAGCTTATGAAGCCATCATCCCTCCAGGGGGCGGTCCCGAGCTGACCGTAGAGAAGGCAACGGAAGTTGTTCTAGGTGTAGCTGGTAGTGGAATTGCGTCGTACGGCGGGGACTACAAGGTGTACCCGCACATGTTTCCTGCATATCGCTACCACTTTCTGACGAACAGCAAGCCTGCGACACATCTGGCTGCGTTGACTCACATCAAAAAGGCAGAGGCTCAATGTGAGATGCCTCCTGTACTGAAGGATCTGCTCAAGCACATCGCCAAGTCCTTGAAGAAGGACTGAGTCGTGCAGATCTCAGCTCGACGGATCGCCCCAGATTCTTGGCAGCCAACAGGCGTTGAAGCCCTGGAGCCGAATGCCTTGGATGTTGTTCGATCGGACAACAATCGCTCTGTTATCGCCGGTCCTGGTGCGGGGAAGACTGAGCTCCTCGCGCAGCGCGCCGCGTATTTATTGCAAACCGGGGTGTCGCCTTCTCCGAGGCGGATCCTCGCCATCAGCTTCAAGCGAGACGCAGCCTCCAATCTTGCGGCTCGAGTGCGCAAACGTTGTCATCGTGCGCATGCTGAGCGCCTGGATTCGATGACATTCGACGCCTTTGCCAAGGGACTGCTTGATCGCTTCGGTCAATCTCTACCTACTCGGTGGAGGCCGCGGTCAGACTTCGAGATTGTTTTCCCAACGCCGAGAGACTATCGGGATTTTCTTGGTCGGGAGATTGGCCCGCCGCCGCCTATCGTAGGCACCTATGCCGACATCCAGGCGATCTCCGCTGAGACATTCGAAAGGCGGCATCTGGTTGGATCGCCATTGCCCGTGGACGGATGGATCAGCCCTACGCCGCAGCAGTGGGCGGCCGATTGCGTGTGGCAGCGTGCGCTTCACCAGCGGCCTAAGACCTTCCTTTCGTTTCCGATGATCGGGAGGCTCGTTGAGCTGATGTTGCGCACGAACCCGATCATCCGAGACGCTCTCAAACTTACCTATTCGCACCTGTTTCTGGATGAGTTCCAGGACACCACGCAGATTCAGTACGACCTTGTCCACACCATCTTCTCTGGCTCCGAAGCAGTGATTACTGCCGTTGGTGACAACAAGCAGCAGATCATGCGATGGGCGATGGCTATGGACGACCCTTTCGACGTGTTCGAGCAGGATTTCTCCGCGCTTAGAACGCCGCTTTACAACAACTACCGGTCATCGCCAGATCTTGTCCGTATCCAGCATGTGTTGGCTAAAGCATTGGATGATCGTGCGGTTGCACCAGTTTCGAAGACCGCCGGCAGTGTTTCCGGTCAAAGCTGCGCTGTTCTGAACTTCTCAACGCCAGAGCTCGAAGCTTCGAAGCTAGCGGCCACAGTTTCAAGTCAGATGCAGCTTCACAACCTGACTCCACGCGATTTTGTCGTGCTTGTCCGACAGAAGGCAGCCGAGTATGCAGAAGTTCTCGGACCCGCATTTGCCCTTGCAGGCATTCCTCTGCGCAACGAAGCGGACAAGGTGGGAAAGGTCCCGCTGCAGGACCTGATATCTGACCCAGTTTCGGAGATCGTATTCCAGATACTACGTTTAGCTTGCTCCAAACGATCAGGAAAGAGCTGGACGGCGTGTCAAGCTGCTCTGCTCTCACTGCACGGTGTGCAAGTAGAGGATGAGAGAGGCCAAGCCAAAGTGACTCGCGAGCTCGACCAGTACGCGATCAATCTTAAGATGCAGAATCCGCGGCCGCCAACATCCGAGACAGAAGCTCGCCGCCTCGTCGACTCCATTCTCGACTTTGTGGGGCGTGCGAAATTGATCGCCGCCTATCCCGCGTACGGACATGGAGGTTGGCTTGAAGAGGTGATCGAGTCTGTATCGGAGCACCTCTTGGCGTCGTCAGCACAAGTGGCAGATTGGTCCGCCGCACTCGATAGCTACGAGGGTGCTCATGCAGTACCGTTGATGACAATCCACAAGAGCAAGGGCCTTGAGTACCACACGGTAATATTCGTAGGCTTGGATGACGGGGCTTGGTGGAGCTTTACGAAAGACCAGTACGAAGCGACTGCTGGCTTCTTCGTTGCTTTCACACGCGCGAAGCAACGCGTCCTCTTTACCTACTGCGCAAGACGGGGGGGCAAGCGAGTAATCGCGACGCTGTATGGACTCTTGGAGGCGGCGGGGGTCAAGAAGTTCAATGGTGACTGATCAAGCGCGAGTCGAGTTGCAGTGTGTGGTTGTAGGCGGTAAGGACCGCTTTCGGCCGATAGCGGATGTACAGAGGTGTTGACCACGTTTCCAACGTGGTCGGAGCTTAGTTGAGCAACTCTAGCGAACCGCACTCGGCGCCGTTCAAAGTTCAAGCTCGGAACTTCAGGGCTTGGATAATCACCTTCAAGGCCGGCGTAACCTGCCGGCTCTTCGGGAAGTACAGGTGATAGCCCGGCATGACGGGGCGCCAGGCGTCCAGCACGCTGACGATTCCGCCCGACGCCAGCATCGGCGGGGACTGCGACCGCAGCAGATCCGCGAGACCATGCCCCGCCACCGCGGCTTCGAGAATCAGCTCCGGACGGTTGAACGCCAGACGTCCCGACACGCGCGTGCGCGTGGCTCGGCCGTTGCGCACGAATTCCAATGCCGGAAAACCGCCGAGTGATGGCAGCCGCCGGTTGATGCACTGGTGGTTCACGAGGTCGGCCCGTGTGTCCGGAGCGACGTGCACTGCCAGATACGCTGTGTCTTGCGCGGAGGCTGCCGCCGACGAAAGGTCATGAGAAGATGAACCCGCGTGTAGCTTCCTGACGGCAGCGCGGGTATCAGAAGAAATTGCGGGTATCCAAGCGGGTACGTATCCGGAAACTGAGGATTCTTGGCCTTTAAAATCAATTGGATGCATCGTTAATGCTGCTGATGATCGACAACTACGACAGCTTCACCTTCAACCTCGTGCAGTACCTGCAGATGCTGGGTGCCGAGGTGAAGGTGGTGCGCAACGACGCGCTGAGCGTCGAGCAGATCGCCGCGCTGCAGCCTTCGCACATCGTGGTGTCGCCGGGGCCGAAGACGCCCGACGACGCCGGCGTGTCGCTGGAGGTGATCCGCCGGCTCGGGCCGTCCATCCCGGTCCTCGGCGTATGCCTGGGCCACCAGGGCATCGGCCAGGTCTATGGCGGCCGCGTGATCCGCGCCGGCAACATCATGCATGGCAAGACCTCGCCGATCCGCCATGAAGGCAAGGGCGTGTTCGCCGGCCTGCCGGACCGCTACGAGGCCACCCGCTATCACTCGCTGGTGGTGGACAAGAACGCGCTGCCGGCCGAGCTGGAAATCACCGCCTGGACCGAGAATGCCGATGGTTCGATGGAGGAGATCATGGGCCTGCGCCATCGCGAATACCCGGTGGAAGGCGTGCAGTTCCATCCCGAGTCCATCCTGACCCAGCACGGCCACGCGCTGATGAAGAATTTCCTGGACCGCACGTGCTGATCGAACCGGCGCAACTGCTGCTGTTCATGCTGGCCGGGTGGGTGTTGAACCTGACGCCGGGTCCGGACGTGCTCTACATCGTCAGCCGCTCCCTGCGCGGCGGGCGCCGCGCAGGCTTTGCCGCCATCGCCGGTATCAGTGCCGGTTGCCTGGTGCATGTGGCGCTGGCGTCGCTGGGGCTGGGCGTGCTGCTGGCAACCTCGGCCACCTTGTTCACGGTGATCAAGTGGGTCGGCGCGGTCTATCTGCTGTGGGTGGGCGTGCGCCTGCTGCGCAATACCGGCGAGTCGACCCTGCAGGCCGATATCGCAGCCAACAGCGGTAGTGCCGGCTCGTGGTGGCAGGTATTTGCCGGTGGCTTCCTGACCAATGTGCTGAACCCGAAAGTGGTGCTGTTCTTCCTCGCCTTCCTGCCGCAGTTCATCGCCCCGACGGTGCAGAACAAGGCCTTGGCGTTCGCCTTGCTTGGGCTGGTGTTCACCGTCAACGCGCTGCCGATCAATGCCGCCTATGTGCTGGCCGCCGACCGCGTGCGCAGCAGCCGCTGGGCCGCGCGTGGCATGCAGTGGCTGGACAAGCTGGCCGGCGTGCTGTTCATCGGCTTCGGCCTGCGCCTGGCATTGACCGCAAGGCCGACACCGTGAGCCTGGAAGACTTGCGCCTGTTCGTGGTGATGCTCGGTGGCCGCCATGCGCGCGCCAATACCGAAGTGCATGACGTGGTGTTCGCGGTAGGGCCCGGCATCGAACAGACCTACCCGCAGCTGCGCCAGCAATGGTTTGGTGAAGCGGCCGGCCTGCACCTGGATTCGTGGATGACGGTGGATGGCGTCGAGGACTGGCAGGTGCGCCTGTCGCCGGACGCGCCCGCCGCGGATGCGCCGACGCTGTTCTTCGTCAACCTTGGCGGTTACGTCGATGGCCAGTTCGGCGAGGACCACCGATACCTGCTGGTGGTTGCCGCCAATGCGGTCGAGGCCAAGCGCAAGGCGCTGGCACAGGCCGCCGCGCAGTGGATCAAGCCGCACCGCGATGCCCTGCTGGAAGTGGACAGCTGCTTGCCGGTAGGCCCGATCGGCGGCCTGCACGTGCAGCTGCTGCGCGGGGCGCACGCGGGCATCCACAGCCAAAGCGACTACATCGTTATTTCCTGATTTCTGGAGTTGTCATGACCATCACCGCGCAGGAAGCCCTGCAACGCACCATCGAACACCGCGAGATCTTCTTCGACGAGATGGTCGACCTGATGCGGCAGATCATGCGCGGCGAGGTTTCCCCGACCATGACCGCGGCCATCCTCACCGGCCTGCGGGTGAAGAAGGAAACCGTCGGCGAGATCGCCGGCGCGGCCACGGTGATGCGCGAGTTCGCGTTGCCGGTGGCGGTGGCCGACAAGACCCATCTGGTCGACATCGTCGGCACCGGCGGCGACGGTTCGCACACCTTCAACATCTCCACCTGCTCGATGTTCGTGGTCGCCGCCGCCGGCGCCAAGGTGGCCAAGCACGGCAACCGCAGCGTGTCGTCCAAGTCCGGCAGCGCCGATGCGGTGGAGGCGCTGGGCGCGGTGATCGAGCTCAATCCCGGGCAGGTGGCGCGCGCCATCGAACAGACCGGCATCGGCTTCATGTTCGCGCCGATGCACCACCCGGCGATGAAGGTGGTGGCGCCGGTACGCCGCGAGATGGGCGTGCGCACCATCTTCAACATCCTCGGCCCGCTGACCAATCCGGTCGGCGCGACCAACATCCTGATGGGCGTGTTCCATCCCGACCTGGTCGGCATCCAGGCGCGCGTGCTGCGCGAACTCGGCGCCGAACGCGCGCTGGTGGTGTGGGGCCGCGACAACATGGACGAGATCTCGCTGGGCGCCGGCACCCTGGTCGGCGAGCTGCGCGACGGCAAGGTGCGCGAGTACGAGATCCACCCGGAAGACTTCGGCATCGCCATGTCGGCCAGCCGCAATCTCAAGGTCGCCGATCCGGAAGAGTCCATCGCCATGCTGCGCGGCGTGCTCGACAACCAGCCCGGCCCGGCCAACGACATCGTCGCGCTCAACGCCGGCGCCGCGCTGTACGTGGCCGGCGTGGCCGACAGCATCGCCGACGGGCTGGCGCGCGCGCGCCCGGCCCTCGCCCCCGGCCGCGCCCCCGCGCCCCTGGGGCAGTACGTCGCCCCCCCC